>JAITDF010000379.1 GCA_031282705.1 Opitutaceae bacterium
GACCGCCGCGTTCGTCACTCGTGGCTCCCGGCGGTCTCGGCGAGACCGCCCTACCAAAAAACCTCTCCTGCGTGACATCAGCGAGCAAGAGGAAAGACAGTGGCGGCAGCGTTGGAACGCCGGAGTGTCCCGCATGGGCATGATAGTGGTGGCACGGCGTTTCAACGTCGTGTTTTGATCGCACACCAAACCGCGTCCCGCCGGGATGCAACCGTCCGCTTTCTTCCCCACGGGACGCAGGTATGGCGGGGGGGGCCAAAAAAGCAAAGCCGGGCGGATGGCGGCGATTGATTTTTTTTGGCGGGGGCGCAATCTTGGACGCCTTATGATCAAAAAACTTCTTCATACCCGCATGCGCGTCGATGATATCGCCCGGACCATCAGGTTTTACGAGGAAATCCTCGGCCTCAAATGCGTCCGCCGGACGACCTCGCCGCGCGGCGCGAAGCTGGCCTTCATCCAGACACCGGGCAGCGACGAGGAAATCGAACTTTGCGAGCTGCCCGGCGCCGAGCCGGTGCGTGTGCAGCCGGACTTGATGCATCTGGCCTTCGAGGTGGACGACCTGGCCGCCTTCGCCGCCGCGCTGGAGAAAAGGGGCCGCAAGCTGAGCGACGGCCCGGTGCAGACCGCCTCGGGCGACATCATCGCGTTCATCGACGCGCCCGAGGGTTACGAGGTGGAGCTGATCCAAAAGGCGGGCGGGAAATGAGGGGCGGCGAATGACGGGCGGAAGGGTTGCGGCGGAGGCGGCGGAATGGGAGGTATGGGAGATATGAGAGGTATGGGAGGAATGGAAGATATGGGAGAAATGGCGTTCCCGTCCGGCGGGATGGCGGCGGGGGCGGCAAAGACTGGGCGGCACGGGGGGCGGCGCTCCTGGAGGGCGTCCCTCCCCGGTGCTTTATGCGCCGGGGGCGAAATCGAACCGCTGTTTTACGCGCACGACGGCGGGTTTGCCGTTGCGCACCGGCGGCTCGAATTCCCACTTCAGCACGGCGTCCACCGCGGCGACGCCCAGCAAGCCGTGATCCGCGCGCTCCACCACCGGCATGCGCACGCGGCCTTTTTCGTCGATGAAAAACTCCACCAGGGCGGAGCCGCCCGCGCGGGCGCCGGCCAGCTCCGCCGGATACAACGGCGCGCCGTCCCGTTTCAGGGCCGGCGGATGATCGAGTTCGCGCAGCGCGCCGAACACGCGGACGGTCGCGGGGTATTTCAACCGGTCGCCGGTGAGCATGTCGAAGGAGTCAATCACCGTCTTGGTGACGACCGCGCCCGGCGCCTCGAACGTGATCCGCAGGTGCGCGCGCGACCAGACGGGCGCGCCGCCGGCAAGCGCCGGCGCGAACCGCCATGCCTTGAGCGCGCGCACCGTCTCGCGCGCGAGTGCCTCATGCGTGTCGGCCAGCACCAGCCAGTCGTCGAGCCGGCCCGCGGGATCGACGGAAAAGGCCACCGTGACTTCGCCGCGCAGAATGCCCTGCGCCGGCAGGGCGGCGGGAAACACGGGCTCCACCATGTGCGTCACGCGCAACTCCCGGTCGCCATCGCCGCCGCCGCCGTCTGTTATTGACGGGCCGCCGCCGGCCGCCGGAAAACCGAGTCCACCTGCGACGAGCAGGAGAGCGGCGCACTCCGCCACACGCTTTGAAAACGTTTTTGCCATCATGGGGTGTCTCCTTGTTTTTGGACAGGAGGCAGGATGGGCCGCCCCGCGGTTTTCGCAAGCACAACCGTCCGGGGCGGGGCGGAGGGTGGCGGGAGGGAGTGGGACGGTTCTGACGTACCGCAGACTTCCAAGTCTGCTTCAAGGCTCACGCGTGGTCGCGGGCTTGTTTTTCGGGCATGGGTCTGGTCGCGGGCCTTCGGCCCGGAAGCAGGTTTGGAAACCTGCGGTACGGGGCGCTGCCGCGCCGGCGGACTGTCGTGGCGCTGGCGTCTGACGTACCGCACACTTCCAAGTCTGCTTCAAAACTTACGCCGGGTTCGCGGCCTGTTCTTGGGCCGGGCTTGTCCGCGGGCCTTCGGCCCGGAAGCAGGTTTGGTTCCGGGCGGAGCGAGGGGCTTGACAACCTGCGTTACGTGGCGCCGGCGCGCCGGGGCGGGATGAGGCCGCGGCGGCGGGCTGTCTCTGCGTCACGGCTGATGGTTTTTCATCACTGCGGCGAGTTTGCCGGGGGATTTGCCGCCGCCCATGGCGAAGTCGGGTTTGCCGCCGCCTTTGCCGTCCAGTTCCGCGCTGAGTCCGGCCACGATACGGCCGGCTTGGTGGCCGGCTTTGATCGCGGCGGGGGAGCAGAAGGCCACGACCGTGGCTTTTTCCCCCATGACCGCGCCGAGGCGCACGATGCCTTCGCCGAGGCGGGTCATGATTTGCGAGCCGAGGGCGCGGAGGGCGTCGGGGGTCGCGGCGGGGACCAGCGCGGTGACTTGTTTCAGGCCGCCGGGCATGGGCGCGGCGGCGGCGGCGAGTTCGGCGGCGAGGGCGGCGGCGGCGCGTTGTTCGTGGGTTTTGAGTTGTTTTTCGAGGGCGGTTTTGGCGGCGAGGAGGGTGTCGAGTTTCTGGAGGAGGTCGCGGGGGCCGGCCTGGAGGCGGCGGGCGAGTTCCTTGAGGAGGGTGTCGTGGGCGGCGGCGAGCGCGGCGGCGGGCGCGCCGGCGAGGGCTTCGATGCGGCGGGCGCCGGCGGCGATGGCGGTTTCGGCGGTGATTTTGAAGAGGCCGAGTTCGCCGGTGGCGGCGGCGTGGGTGCCGCCGCACAGTTCCATCGAGTAGCCGTCGAGCGCGCCGGGGGCGCCGCCGATTTGGACGACGCGGACGCGTTCGCCGTATTTGTCGCCGAAGAACTGGTTGATGTCTTTGCGGGCGGCGATGGCGGCGTGCGCGGTTTCGGTGGCGCTGACGGGGGCGTTTTCGAGGATGCGGGTGTTGACGAGGTTTTCGATTTCCTGGAGTTGGGCGGGGGTGACTTGTTCAAAGTGCGCGAAGTCGAAGCGGAGGCAGGCGGGGTGGACGGAGGAGCCGGCCTGGCGGACGTGGGGGCCGAGGACTTGGCGGAGCGCCCAGTGGAGGAGGTGCGTGGCGGTGTGGTGGCGGTGGATGGCGCGGCGGCGTTCGAGGTCAACGGCGAGCGTGGCGGGGGCGGGGCGGGGGGGGCGGGGGGTGGG
>JAITDF010000002.1 GCA_031282705.1 Opitutaceae bacterium
ACGTTGCTGATGATCGCACCCCCGCCGCCGCCCGCCCTCGCCTCGTCCAGCGCATCCAGGAACCGCGTGCCCGTCGCCCCCCCCGCGTCCGCCTCGACGGGCTTGCGCAAGTTCAGGAAGAAACCCCGCGTGTGCGCCGTCATGTAATGCCCTCGCCGGTCGCGATCCGCCAGCGCCTTGCTGTCCGTGAAATACCACGCGTCAAACCACCCCGTCCGCCCCCAGTGCCCCGACGCAGGCCCCGCCCCGAACGCACGCAAATGCTTCCGGTCGGCGCGCCACACCACCACAGGCTCCCCGTTCTCATCCAGCGCACGGCTCGCGTTCTCAGGGTCGTTCTCCCAGTCCCCGAACCACCGCTTGAAATTCTCCGTCCTCACCGCCAGCCATTGCCTCTCCGTCAGGTTGGTCGCCTTCCCGTTCGGTGCCTTCATCCATCCCGCCGTCCCCTCATATTTGCTCCGCACCGCCGCCACTTGCTCCGCCGGCGTCTCATCCGTCACAGATTCAAACATTGCCGAATCCCGCATCGCGCCGCTCACAATCCCCGGATACCCGCCCTCCGGCATCTCCGCCACGTAGTCAACCAGCATCTCCGCCAGACCATCCCTCAAATCCTCGACATCACGCAATGTCGTCGCGTCCGCATCATTGTTCAGCACGCGCCGGAAACGCATTACAAACTTGTCCAGCCAGTCCAGCACCGTCTGCACAAAACCCTTGAACTCGGCTTCCATCCCGCGCTTGCCGGCCACTTCGCGCAGCTTCTCCCAAAATATCGGCTGGTCGAAATGCTGCCCGATCGCGTCGGACACCCATTCCTCCTCTATCCTCGACGCATCATAATCCTTCGCACGCCCCTCACGGTAGGAATCAGGCATCGGCGCCACCTGCGCCACCAGCGCCCGCACCTTCTCCCATAGTTTCGGATTCTGCGCCTTGATCGAATGCGAAAACTCATGCCCCGCTATCGCCTGCGCCGGCGCGTTCGCATCCGCGTTTATCCAAATCGTGTTCGCCTCCCACGGCAGGAAAAATCCGTTCTGCCGGATTTCCTTCGACGCCCGGAAAAACACCACCCGCTTCCCAAACGCCTGCTCAAACGTGCTTACAAATCCGGCAAGTCCGGCAACGGCCGCTTGTCCCCGTTCCGCTCCCGGTGCCGTCTCAGCGCCTCCAGCCCCCGCTTCCCCGGCCACACCGGCCACCGCGCCCCGATTTCCGATCCAATTGACGACTCGCAGCGTGACTCCGCCGGCGCCGTCTTTGCCTTTGAATCGGCTCGCAACGGCGTCGAGGGCGGCGTTGTCGTGGGTTGCTTGTTCTCCGCTGGCATCCTCCCATTTCATCGCAGCCGGTGACATCGGGTCAACCTTATTCCCAGCACCGCCCGCCTCGCTCTCATCGGCGAACAGCGCATCCGGCATGTCATACAGGGTCTTCAGCTTCCACGCCTCCCCAAAATCCTCCGTCCGCCCAAGCGATTTCCCACGGCGATCCCTCACCTCAAACCCGGCCCCGCGCCGCCGCACCGTCGCCATCCCACCGTTCGCCTTTGCAGACTCCGCCTGCGCCGCCAGCGCCGCGCTCAGTTCCGCCATCGCAGCCTTCGCCTCAGCACTTCCCGGATCGCGCAGCTTCGGATTGTCACGGATGGAACGCAGCATCGCCGCCGCACTCTCCGCGTCCGCCGACGACTCCATCAAACGGATGCCCTCTTCCGTCAACCCATACGCCTTCAGCATCCGCCTGTCCTTCAAATATGACAAATCCTTTGCCCCGCCCGCCCCGACTCCGATCAGCACCATCGGCAGGAATGCCATTTTTAAGGGACAGGTTAATAACAGGGCCGATTAATAACAGGGGCGCAAATTTTTCAAAGCGGAGCAACAGCTCCAGTTTCATGCGGACGGAAAAGGCAAAGAGCTTACGGAACTTTTGAGATCCCCTCAAACTTGACCGACCAAGAGCCGTCTTTCGGGAAGCCGGGCATGGAGCTTTCGGAACCGTCCCATCCGGCGCACATCAGCGCCACCGCCCAGAGCAGGCCTCCGTTGCCCGGAAGATACCATCCGGCGTTGTAGCCCGCAGGAGTGTAGGCGTTCAAAGGGGCGTCGAAGAGCAGCCAATCCACGGCTTCCTTGTGGCGTCCCAGCCGAGCCGCGCTCATCGCAAGCATGGGGTAGTCGCATCCCCAAAGATTGCCCTTCCATTCGCCGCTTCGCAGGTCTTCGGCGATTTTGTCGTAGGTGCGCGCCATGATTTCCGAGTCTGTCAAGGGACCATTCACGCAGCCGTAAACTTCCAGCCAGGCGGGACGCAGAAAGCGTCCGTTCGGCATTCTGTCCCAAGTCTCCGGATGCGATTCCGCGTCGATATAAACGCCGTCAACGACGGGCGGCTTGGAAATGTTTTTCAAGACGTGGGCGATTTTTTCATCCTCGGGCATGCCCAGGCGCGCGCGCCATTTTTGCGCCATCTGCAGGGCGAGCGCCCAGTAGTTCAGCTCGCTTGTCGAGTTCCAGCAATCGAAGCCGCGCGTGCCTTCCGCCCCGCTCATCAAGGGCGGCCCCAGCACGTATCTTTTTAAAGCGGCGTCCCAGTAAAGGAAGTCGAGCATCATTTGCGTGGTCTCCAGAATAATGTCTTTCCATTGGCGCAAAGTTTCCGCCGAAGGGGCGGCCCTGTAGGAAAGCTCCGCCAGATAAAACGGATGCACGTTTTGCGTGATTCTGTTCGGCCCGTGGTCCCAGCTTTCCCAGCGCCCGAAAGGATCCGGGGTTTTCAGCCATTTCGCGCCCTTGAGCCCCTCGGCGGCGGCCTCCGCCCTGGCGGATTTCAGGCCGATTTCGTTATACCATTCCACCCAGCCTTTCAAAAATCCCCCTCTGCCCCAGAAGAAAAAATGTGCGCCGTGCCACGCGGTCATTTCAAGGTGAAACTTGCCGCACCAGTAATCCGTCGCGAGCAAACCCGCTTCGGAAGGCGGCATGGAGCCCGCCGAATTGGCAGCCATCAGAAACTGGGACAACACCACCCTGCGCTCAAGCTCCTTCCAGCGCGGGTCGGTGCTTGCCGAAAAATCCGCGATCCCTCCGTTGTTCCAATAGGCGTTCCAGTGTTTTTGGGCGGCGTCTTTCATTTTGCCGAAATCCGCCGCGGCCTTCGTCAGGCGAATTTTTTTTACTCTGTCCAAGCCGTAATCCGACGCGTTTTCGGTATTTTGCAGGTTCTCAAATATCGCGGTGAACTCCGCGGACTCCGAATTTTCTGAACGGAGAATCACCGTGTGTTCCCCCATTATATTCTCAAAACCTCCCTCGCTTTTGGAGACGGAAAGGCCCTTTGTCCCGCAGAGGCGGATCATGTATTTTCCGCCGTCGTCCATCTCCCTGATTACGCGGAATTCGTCCCGCCCGTGTTTTTCCAAAATCGTTTTGTGGCCTTGGGCGCGATTGAAGACGCTGGAGAAATTCGGATCCGGCTGTGCCTTGGCGTGCAGCGACAACTGCGTGCGCAGAGGGTAGCCGAAAGTCAAAACCACGCCGAGCCTGCCGTCTTTCAATAGCGCGGAATCGACGCGCACGCCCACGGCGTCGGCGTCCGGATGCACGGTGCTGACAACGCCCACGCGCTCCCCGAGGTATTCAAAGACGCTCTCCACCCTTCCGTTCCAAAGATCGAGCTTCCTTGAAATTATATTGACGTCCTCGGGTTTGATTTGCGCGCCATCTTTTCCCCTGAAGGCGATGCGGCAAAGGTTCATCATGTGCGGATTGTCATAATACCACCTGCGAGCTTCAGTCTCCTGTTTTGTGCGGGCAGCCTTTGCGCCGACGCCCTGCGCAAGATAGTTAAACGTGCGCCCGTGAGAATCCACGGGATATCTTTTTTGATTGCCCGCCTCAAAGTTTTCGGGACGCGGAAAACTGTGCCAAGCCCAGTGCGCCGTCGTGTTTCCCGCAAAGGTCTGCAAGCCCGTGGCGTCACAGTTGAACGCGAACTCCCCGTTGCCGAGCGTCGTGACGCCCAAAGGCTCGTTCCAAACAGGGGAGTTCCTTTCAACAACCGCCTTTCTGTCTATCTTTCCATCCTCCGCCTCTAAATTTCCAAAAAAGAAAACCGGCGCGGTCAACAGCGTGCAAATCAGATTTCGCATGCCCGTCTTCTTCAATGAATGGATGGGATGGAAGATGGGGGCTTTTGTAGGGGGCAGGTTGTGTTTTGTCATTTTTTACAATTGCTATAGGCTGATAGATGGTTGCGCACCGTGGATGTTTTCCAAGTTGCAATTTTCGGCCACCCAGTCAACCAGCGCGCTCTGATTCCCAACTCGGCGGTCACTACTTTTCCAAAGCGCCAGTCCGCGTCCAGTATCGTCCGGACACGAGGCCTGCCGGGCGGCGCACTCGCTCCGAAAAACACATGCGCGCAAAAGCAGCAGAGAATACATGCGATTATGGCCTTCATGGCGCTCCTTCCCCGGCCTGGCCTCCGTGTTTATTTTGATTTTCCGCCCGCCGGCCACGGCCAGTCGTCCGTTCGGAACGGGAGCGCGGGCAGGTTTTCCTTGTTGTATAAATTGAGGTTTTCGGGATTGTTTTCCCAGGCATAACGCACCGCGACCGGCCGCGGCACATGCGGGGATTCCAGGACGACGCTCCGCCCGGATAGTTTCGCCGCCGCCGGAAAGAACTTCCGGTCATCCCCCGCAATCTCAAAGCCGCGCGGCGGTTCGCCGTCCGCCGTCGTCAGACCGCCCCCGGTGTGCCTGAACGAAACCACGGCCCGGCCGTCCCCGCAGGCGGCGTCGTGGAAAACAGGGCCGGACCAGACAAGGCCGCCCTCTCCGTAAACCAGCGCCCGCGCCGCCAGCGCCAGCCGCTCGCCGACCGGCGTTTTATTGCGCGGATGAATGTCTCCGGGGTCGCCGGAATCTATTATGCAGACGAGCCCCGTCTCCGGGACGCTTTGCGCAATCCGCTCCTGCTGCTCGCGCAAGAGCGGCCAGACGTTGCCGTTTTTGAAATTTGGCAGCTGCACGATGAGGAACGGAAGCATGTCCGGCTTGTCCCGCCGCGCCGCGCGCGCCCAGTCCGCGCGCCAGCCGTTTATCAAATCGGCCATCAAGGCCGCGTAATCCCCCGCCCACTGGAGCGAGGCGTTGTTCTCGCCCTGATACCACGCCACGCCGCGGATGCCGTAAGGCTGGAGCGGGGCAATCATGCCATTATACAGGCAGGCGGGGCGGCGTTTGCTTTCCGGCCCCATGGGCGGCTCCGGCGCGCGCGGCGGCTGTCTCTTTTCCTGTTTTGCCTTTTCGACGGCCTCCAGGTGCCGCTCCAGTTTTTCCGCGTAAAGTTTGTTTTCAACCGGCAGCTTGTCCAGTTGCCCGCGATACCAGCGCCGGATGTATGCGGCTCCTTTTCCATTTTCAAAGGCATCGTTGGGCAGCCAGGCGTGGGCGTTGGTGGCGCCGACGGCGGATTGTATAATCCCGACCGGCACGCCGGGCCGGGCGCGTTGCAGCGCGCGGGCGAAATAAACCATGACGGCGGAAAAATTCCGCAGGCTGTTGTTGTCCGAGACCCGCCAGCGCGCGCCCCCGAGGTCGCGCCGCGGGGCGTCGGATGCCGTCCACGCCATCTGGAATACGCGCACCCGGGAAAAATCTCCCGCCGCGATTTCCTTTTGCACGGAATCCCAGTCGGTCGTCCCGCCGGCGGAGACGCCCATGTTGGACTGCCCCGAGCCGAGCCACACCTCCCCGATCAGCACGTCCTCGACACGGACCTCATTTTCCCCGCGGATGCCCAGGGTCAGCGGGCTCGCGGCGACCGGCTGGGCGGGAAGCTCCACCAGCCAGTTCCCCTCGCCGTCGGCGGACGCCCCGCCGGAGGCAAGCGCGCCGAGGGAAACCTGCACCCGTTCGCCCGGCGCAGCGGTGCCCCACACATAAATGGGCTTGCCATGCTGCAACACCATGTGGTCCGTGAAAAGCGAAGCCGGCGCAACCCTGGCTCCGGCATTCAACGCCAGACAAAAACACATGCAGGTGAATCCCCAATGGCCGGGCTTCCGCCATTTGCCGTGAATGATGTTTTTCATTGTTACGTTTCGTTTTATTAAAACCACAGCTGGACACAGATAAACACAAATAAAAACCCTCCCCAAAACGATGGTTTGAATCCGTGTTTATCCATGTTCATCCGTGGTTAAATTTAATGGTCCCTCGCCGTTTATCATGGGTGAGTTGAAAAGAATATGACGTCTAAAGACCCCTGCCATTCCATGCATGCGGCAAGTCGCTGCCTTGCGATCCCCCACGCCCTCCTCCCTTTCCCCGAGGAGAGGGGAACCGCCCGCTCCGCGTGAAGCGGCCTGCAGGCCGCCCTTCGGGCCACTTCGTGACTCCGTGCTCGCGCCGCCTATTCATGATTTTTGCATTCATAAAGCCTTATGGCATTTTCCCTCGGAGACCCATGATAAACGGTGATGAGCCAGAATTCCTTACAGACTGCGTCCTCGTTCAACTCGCCGCCAGCCAGGATGTTCTTGATATGCATCGTGACATTCGGGCGGGAAGTCCCGTAGAGATCGGCCAACTGCTGTGGCGTCAACCAGACAGCCTCACCATCAAGCCGGACGCTGACCTTGGCGACACTATCATCCGTCTCGTGGATGATGATTTGCGGCGGTTTATCGCCAGGCTTTTCGTTCATGGTATGTTCTGGATTGTGAAATGGGTTCTGTGCTGTCAGCTTGGCTGCGGGAGGAGATGTTCAATGGGATAAACTTACACGTTCGTTTAAAAATTTGCCAAGCGTCAATCTGTGGACTTTCAGGCGGCGGGCAATGCGTGTTTGGGAATAACCGCGCTGGATCAATCGAATGATTTCATCCTCGCGTCCGGTGAGTTTTACACGGGAGCTTTTGCGGCCTATGGGACGGCCAAGAATGATGCCCTCGGCACGCTTGCGGGCAAGGGCTTCCTTGGTGCGCTGGGAAACGAGGTTGCGCTCGATTTCGGCGGTAAGGGCGAAAGCGAACGCCAGCACCTTGCTGCTGATGTCCGCGCCAAGACGGTAGTTGTCCTTGATGGTCCAGACCTGAACTTCACGCTTCAGGCATCTGTTGAGTATTTCCATAATCATCAACAGGCTGCGCCCAAGTCGGGATAATTCGGCGCAGACGAGGATGTCCCCTTTCTGCAATCCGGCGAGGAGTTTGCCGAGTTTGCGTTTTTCAGGCTCCTTGACGCCGGAGGTCGTCTCCTCAAGCCAGATGTCGATGGCGACGTTTTCACGCTCGCAAAAGCGGTTGATTTCATAACGTTGGTTTTCAACGGTTTGTTTGTCGGTACTGACGCGGATGTAGCCGTAAATCATAGCGTGGCACAAGTTAGCGGGTGCATTCTACTTTGGCACAGACTCAAATGCCGAAGGCAGCACATGGACTATTTTATAGGGGCGTTTTTGTTAGACAGCACGCCGCCCCGATGAACTTCCCCGACGACGGCAGTTCGTGGGTTATCCTCAACCAAATAGAACAAAGCATAAAGCGAAAGATTGAATCCGTCGGCATCCCGTTGAAGG
>JAITDF010000013.1 GCA_031282705.1 Opitutaceae bacterium
GGGGGCGGTGAGGCCGCCGGCGGGCGCCCCGGCGCCATGACGGACGGCGGCGGCACGCGCGGCGGGTGCCGCCGGGGCGGGCGGCGGTGCGGCGGGGGACGGCGAGGCGGGGGGCGGCGGGGCGGCGTGGGTTTTCAGGGCGGGGTGTTCGTGGAGTTGCGAGGAGGGGAGGAAGAGGGTGCGGTTTTCCTGGGTGGCGTCCTGGCCTTCGACGGTGACGCGGGCGAGGGGCCGGGCTTCGGCGGTGTCGCGGGGCGGGGTGTGGTCGAGGGTCCGGTAGTGGGCGGCGGTGGAGGCGAGGAGGCGGGCGCGTTTTTTGAGGAGGGTTTTGCCGTCGGTGCCGGAGGGGGCGGGGGCGCGGAAGACTTCGACGGAGACGACGGGGTTGACGACGGGCTGGTCGCCGGGGTTGTAGATTTCCAGCATGATGTTGGTGCCGAAGGTTTTTATGGGGTCGAGGAGGATGGCGGAGGTGTGGATGCCGAAGTTGCCTTCGCCGCGGTTGAGGATGACGTAGTGCTCTTTCAGATACATGGAGCAGCTGGTGAGGATGCCGGAGCGGGGGGGGATGATGAGGAGCGGGGTTTCGTGGCGGACCTGGACTTTGTCGAGGTAGGAGCGGCCGGCGTCGCCGGAGACGAGGCGTTCAAACTCGGGGCGCTGGAGGCGGGGGTTGAGCGAGTAGCGGACGTTGTGCGGGGTGAGGAAGACGGAGCCGTGGCGGTCGATGCTGATGGTGGCGGGGAGCTTGAGGGCGTTGGCGGCGATGGCGGCCTGGATTTCGGTGGAGGTGAGCCGGGCGGGTTCGGGGGCGTGGAAGAGGCGTCCGACGGGGGCGCCGGAGCGGAGGAGTTTTTTCCAGTAGGGGGCGTTGGGGAAGCTGTGGTCGAAGAGGAATGCCTCGGCGTCGAAGAGGAGGCGGTTGCCGTCGATGGTGATGGGGCTGGTGCGGAGCATCTCGATGCCGATGCGGGCGAGGGTGCTGCGTTCGGTGAAGTGAAGCTCGGCGAGGCGGGTTTTCATGATGTCGAACTCGGCGGGGTTGCGCGGCCAGAAGGCGAGGGTGAGCGAGACGGTGCGTTCGTCGTCGGCGGAGGGGCGGACGGTGAGAATCTGTCCGTCCTGGCTGGTCCAGAAGGCGGCGGCGGCGGCGGTGGCGCTGGCGGCGGCGGCGGGTTGGCGGCGGGATTTGGCGGCGGTGGCGGCGGGCATGGTGCTGGGAGTGAATGCCCGTTGCTTCCGCCGGGCAAGGTGGGAGTGCGGAGCGGCGGTTTCAAAAATCAAAATCCCAAATTCCAAATCCCAAAAAAAAGGGGGCGCCGCCGTCCTGCTGCAATCGTTTCCGCCGCCCCGGTCGTTTTCGCCGCCGCAATCGTTCCCGTTTTCTGGCTGATGTTACGTGGAAGCGTTCGGGCCATTGGAGGGGCCGGCCTCCGGGACGGACGGGCCGCGGTGGTTTTCGGGGAGATGGGAGATATGGGAAACATGGGAGAGATGGGAGGAATGGGAGATATGGGACGGATGGGAGGGATGGCGTTCTCCGGGGGAGGGGGGGGCGGCGGTTGTCAGGTTTCCCGCTTCGCCCGGAACGGCGAAATCGGCGCGGAGCGGACGGCATGGAGGCCGTCCCTCCCAAGGGCCCCTCCCAAGGGCCCGGCCTTCCGGGGGGCCGGGTGCTTCCGCGCAGCATCAGTTCTCCCGCCTGTTTCCCCGCCCGTTTCTCCATTCGTTTCTCCCGTCTGTTTCCCCGCGCGTTTCCCGTGCGTTTCTTTTTCAGGCGCTTCTCGCGAATCTTGCGCTTGCGGCGGCGCGCCCGCTGCCTCTTTCTCGCTTGCATTACATGAAGCTCATTGACCTGAACCGCGACGGCGAAATCGGCGCGAATTGTCACTACCTCCAAATCGGAAGCCTCAACCTTGTCATCGACAGCGGACTGCACCCGAAAAAAGCGGGGCGCGGCGCCACGCCCGATTTTGGGCCGATGCGCGGTGTCCACCTCGATCTCATCATCATCACGCACTGCCACCTCGACCACATCGGCAGCCTGCCCGTGCTCCTGCGCGAGCACCCCGAGGCGCCCGTCGTCATGAGCACCTCCAGCCGGATGCTGGTCGAGCGCATGCTGCACAATTCCGCCAACGTCATGCTCCGCCAGAAGGAGGAGGCGAACATCCCCGGGTATCCGCTCTTCACCCACGAGGAAATCGACCGCATCGCGAAACGCCTCACCGGCATCCCCTTTGGCCAGGCCAAGCGCATCCAGGGCGGCAGGGACGAGATCACGTTCATCCTCCACCCGGCCGGCCACGTCGCCGGCGCCGCCGGCGTCGAGATCCACCACAAGCGCCGCCAGATATTCATCACCGGCGACGTGCTTTTCGAGGACCAGCGCACGCTCCCCGGCGCGAAGTTCCCGGCCGGGCGCTTCGACACGCTCGTCATGGAAACCACCCGCGGCCTCACCGCGCGCTCCTCCGAGCATACGCGCCTCGTCGAGGTCACGCGCCTCATCGACAGCATCAACGACACCATCCAGCGCGGCGGCTCGTATCTCATCCCCGTGTTTGCGCTCGGCCGCCAGCAGGAAATCCTCTCCATCATCCACGACGCGCGCAAATTCCGCCGCCTCGTGGGCTGCCCCGTTTTCGCGGCCGGCCTCGGCATGGACCTGGCCGACTACTTCGACGAAATCTCGCGCAAGACCAAGCACGTCCGCTTCAACCGCGGCATCATCAAGGAGCTCCAGATCAAGCCCGTCCCGCGCAAGCTCAACCCCGGCGAGGACCCGCGGCAAAACGGCCTCTACATCATCAGCTCCGGCATGATGGTCGAGCGCACGCCCTCCTACGTCCTCGCGTCCGGGCTGGCGGGCCACGCCCGCAACACCATCGGCTTCGTGGGCTATTGCGACCCCGACACGCCCGGCGGCGAGCTGCTGGCCGCGAAGCCCGGCGACCCGTTTCTCTTCAAGGCGTGCAACGTGAAGGCCAAAATCAAGGCCCGCGTGGAGCGTTTCGACCTGAGCGGCCACGCCGACCGCGACGATCTGCTTGAATTCGCCGTGCAAGCCAGTCCGCGCGCCATCGTGCTCACGCACGGTGAAAACGAGGCCCGCGCCTGGTTCGCCGGGCAGCTCGCCGAAAAACTCCCGAAAACCAAGCTCATCGACCCGGTCCCGCTCGAAACCTATCTGGTCTGACCCGCTGATGGGACGCCGCGGCGGCGGATCGCGTGGCACGGGCGACCCGCTCATGCGGGTTGTGCGGCATGGGCGCCCCGCCTTCGTCCATCGTCCATCGAGGGCGTCCCGCCCATGTTTTGGGAGGTGGCACCGCGAAACACGGGTATCCCGTCCGTGCCACGCAATCCGCCGCCGCCGCGCCTTCGCGAAGCCCTGAATCCCTTTGGCCGCATCCCCATCAGTCCATAAAAAGGCTTTGCCGGCCTGGCACCCCGGTTTTCCGGCCATTCTGACAGTCCTCCGCCAATCTCCTTCGCATCCGCCGCCGCCGTGTGTTTGCTGGGCGGTGACGGCGCGCGCCAACATACGCCAGCCCGCGCCCGCCGCCGCCTCCTCCCCATGCCGCACACATCCAAAAATCTGCCACCACGCCGCCGCCTCGCCGCGCTGCTCCCCGCGCTCGCACTGCTCCTCCCGCTCCACGCCGCGCAATCCGCCGCCGGCACCGCCGCTGGCACCGGCACCGCCGCCGACAGCGCGCCCGATGCCAGCGCCACCGCGCCCACCGTCCCCGCCGCTGCTGGCACCACCGCCACTGCCGCCGCCGCCGCGACTGCCGGCGCCGCCGCCGGCACCGCCGCCGCCGACCCGCTCGCGGAGGGCTTCGCCAGCCCGCCCGAGTCGGCGCGCCCGCGCACTTGGTGGCACTGGACGCGGAGCAACGTCACCAAGGACGGCATCACCAAGGACCTCGAATGGATGAAACGCGCCGGGCTCGGCGGCTTCATGCTCGCCGATGTGAATTCCGGCGCCGGCCAGACCGTCGAGCCGCAAATCAAGTTTGGCACGCCCGAATGGTATGACGCCGTGCGCCACGCCGCCGCCGAGGCCGGCCGGCTCGGCCTCGAAATGGGCATCTTCAGTTCGCCCGGCTGGAGCGAGACCGGCGGCCCGTGGGTGAAACCCGAGCAGGCGATGAAAAAACTCGTGTGGAGCGAACTCGTCATCGACGTGACTGCCGCCGCCGCCGCCGCCACCGCCACCGCCACCTCCACCGCCGCCTCCGGTGCTGCCGCCGCCACCTCCACCACCGCCGCCGGTGCTGCCGCCGACAGCGCGCCCGATGCCAGCGCCACCGCGCCCACCGTCCCCGCCGCCGTCCCCGCCGCCGCCGCCGCCGCCGTCCCGCCGCCGCCCCTGATGGAGTGCGGCGACTTGTCGCCGCTGGTGACGGCGCGACCTGTCGCGCCGCCCGCCGGCGAAGCCGCCCCCGCCGCCCAGTCGCCGCCCGCCGGCAAAGGCGCCGCCGCCGCCGGCGTGAAAAAAATCTCCGTCCGCCTGCCGCGGCCGCCCTCGGAAAACGGCCAGATTCGCAACACCCGCACCGGCTATTACAACGGCCCGTCAAAAGACCCGACATTCTACGCCGACAGCGCCGTGGTGGCTTTTCGGATGCCGGATGCGGAAAGAGACGCCGCCACCGCCGTCACCGGCGGTATCACCGCCGCCGCCGCCGCCGGTTCCGATGTCAGTGCCACCGCCACCACCGTCACCACCGCCACCACCACCGCCGCCCCGCCCCGCCCCACCGTCACGACCAACCACGGCCCGGTGGACGGCGCGGCGCTGCTCGACGACGACCTGAACTCGACGCTCGCCATCGACGCGCCCGCCGGCGGCGGCCCCGCCTGGGTGCAGTATGAGTTTCCCGAAAAAATCACCGCCCGCGCCATCACGCTCGGCGGGCGCGGCGGCAGCGCCAACGGCATCCCCGTGGGCCGCGTGCTCGCGGGCGACGACGGCGCGGCGTTCCGCACGCTCGTCACGCTGCCCGGCGCGCAACTCTACCGGCAGGGCATGGTGCGCACCTACGCGTTTGAACAGCCGGTGACGGCGCGGTTTTTCCGCATCGAAATGACCGGCGCGCCCATCGGCCCCGCCGCCACCATGAGCCAGCAGCCGAGCCCGCCCGCCGCCCGCTACGTGCTCAGCGAGGCCGTGCTCCATGCCGGCGCGCGCGTGCACCGCTGGGAGGAAAAGGCCGGCTTCAGCTTCCTGTTTGAATACGACACGGTCGCGACGCCCGCCGTGCCCGCCGCCGCCGCCGTGGCGCCGCGCGAAGTCATCGACCTCACCTCGAAAATGAAACCCGACGGCACGCTCGACTGCGAGCTGCCGCCCGGCAAATGGGTCATCCTGCGCCTCGGCTGCTCGCTCACCGGCGCGAAAAACCGCCCCGCCACCCCCGAAGGCTCCGGCTTCGAGGCCGACAAACTCAGCCGCCGCCACATGGAGGCGTATTACCACGGCTGGTTCGACCCGTTGAAAAAGGCGCTCGGCCCGCTCTACGGAAAATCGCTCCGCTATGTGATGATGGACAGCTGGGAGGCCGGCACGAACAACTGGAGCGAGGACATCCTGGCGGAGTTTCGCGCGCGCCGCGGCTACGACCCCGCGCCGTTCCTGCCCGCGCTGACCGGGCGCGTCGTCGGGAGCGCCGGGGCGAGCGACCGTTTCCTGTGGGATTTCCGCCGCACGCTCGCCGACCTCTGGGCCGAAAACCACTACGGCGCCATGGCCGGCCTGCTGCGGCGCGACGGCATCGGCATCTACGCCGAGGCGGCGGGCGTCTCGCTCGAAATGCCCGAGGACACGCTGCTCAACAAAAGCAAGGTCGAGATCCCCGCCGGCGAATTCTGGGTGCGCGACCTGCACCCGCGCCTCATGTATGTGCAGGACGTGCGCGGCGCGGCCTCGGCCTCGCACGCATACGGGAAAAAACTCACCGCCGCGGAATCCTTCACCGGCGGCGGCTACGAATCGCCCCGCACGCTGAAAAACACCGGCGACTACTGGCTGGCCCAGGGCGTCAACCGCATCGTGTTTCACACCTCGGCGCACCAGCCGCTCGACACCCCGCCCGGCAACACCATGGTCGGCACCCACCTCCACCGCAACATCACCTGGGCCGCCCTGGCCGCGCCCTATATGGACTACCTCGCGCGCAGCAGCCACCTGCTCCAACAGGGCCTCTTCGTCGCCGACCTCGCCTACCTGCTCGACGAAGGCGCGCCCTCCACGCCGCCCATCTGGGCCGGCGGCACCCGCCCCGCGCCGCCGCCGGGCCACGACTACGACTTCATCAACGCCGACGTGCTCCTCAACCGCATGACGGTCGCCGCCGACGGCCGCCTCGTGCTCCCCGACGGCATGAGCTACCGCGTGCTCGTGCTGCCCGAAACGGACGCGATGCGCCCCGAGTTGCTGGGAAAAATCGACGCGCTCGTGCGCGGCGGCGCGATCATCATCGGACGCAAACCCCTCCGCTCGCCGAGCCTCGCCGGCTTCCCCGCGTGCGACGACGAAGTGCGCGCCCTCGCCGCCGGCCTCTGGGGCGACCTCGACGGCGTCAGCCGCACCATCCGCCGCGCCGGCAAAGGCGCGGTGTATTGGGGCTGGCCGCCCGACCGCGTGCTCTCCGCCGAAAAAATCGCCCGCGACTTCGAGCACGGCGGCGACCTCGACACCGAACTCGCCTGGCTGCACCGCCGCGACCCGGCGGCGGACACCGACATCTACTACGTGGCCAACCTCACCGACACCCCGCAGCACCTCCGCGCCCGCTTCCGCGTGAGCGGACGCGAGGCGGAAATCTGGCGCGCCGACACCGGCTCGATCACCCCCGCGAGTTTCGGGCAAAACGCCGGCGGCCTCCGCACGACCGTGCCGCTGCGCCTCGCCGAACGCGAAGCCGTGTTTGTCGTCTTCAGAAAACCGACCGCCGAAAAAACCCGCCTCATCCCCGCCCCGCCGCCACCCGTAAAACTCGCCACGCTCGCCGCCCCCGCCGCGCCGGACGTGCCGGACGACAGCGCGGCTGATGCGCCCGCCGCGCCGGACGGCGGCAGCGCGCGCGGCGCGACTGATACGCCCGGTGCTCTCGCCGCGGCTGACCCGCCCGGCGCGCCCGATGCGTCCGCCGGGCCAGCCGCGCCCGCCATGCCCGCCGCGCCGGCCGGCGGCGCATGGGACGTGACCTTCCCGCCCGGCCTCGGCGCCCCCGCGCATGTGCGGTTGGAAAAACTCGCGCCCTGGAGCGCGCACGCGGATGCCGGCGTGAAATATTTCTCCGGCACGGCGACCTACACGCGCGCCTTCCACGCCGCGCGCGACTGGCTCACGGACGGCGCGCGCGTCCTGCTCGACCTCGGCGGCGTCGGCGACATCGCGGAAGTCGCCGTCAACGGCAAGCCGCTAGGCATTCTATGGAAGCCGCCGTATCGCATCGACATCACCGGCGCGCTGCGTGCCGGCGGCAACCGCCTCGAAATCAAGATCACCAACCAATGGACCAACCGCCTGATCGGCGACCTGGCGCTGCCGGACGGCGAAAAAATCCTGTCCAGCCCCGTGCGCCCCGGCCCGCGCGGCGCGGCGCCCCCGGCGCTCCCCGCCTCCGGCCTGCTCGGCCCCGTGACGCTCTGGCGCGCGCCGGCATATCCGGAATAACAGATGTTACGCGGGGGCGGAGACAGTGCTTGACCTTTTCAGCCCCGGCGGGACGGCAATGGCAGTGGTCAGCCCCGAAGGGGCGGCAGACACCGGTGTCGGCGGATTTCGCCCCGAAGGGGCGGCAGCCCATAGCCGTGGGTGACGAGCGCAGCGAGGAACCCACGGAATCCATCAAGAAAAAAACAAGCCCCGAAGGGGCGGCAGCGAGGGAAGGGCGGGGAAATGCGATGACGCGAACGGCGCGCGCTGCCGCCCCTTCAGGGCTTGGGGTTTTAATCAACGTTTTCCGTGGGTTCCTCGCTGCGCTCGTCACCCACGGCTAAATGCTGCCGCCCCTCCGGGGCTGAAAAGGTCAAGCGCTGTCTCCGC
>JAITDF010000015.1 GCA_031282705.1 Opitutaceae bacterium
AAAACAGCACCACCAGCCCGAGCACCGGTATGACGAGGCCGATGGGCAGGCCGAAGGTGGTGGACGCATAGACGGCCAGGCCGAGCAGCCAGACGGCGGCGGTCAGCAGGAACACCGGCATCCACACGCAGGCATAGACCTGCTGCGTCATCGGGCCGAAGCGGGCGCGCAGCACCTCTGGGAACGTGGTGGCGCGAAACTGCCGGAACCACGGCGCGAGAAAAAACACGTGGAAGGCCAGGCCGATGCAGTTTGCGAGATAGATGAACAAAATGCTCCACCCCACGTCGAACGCCAGGCCGCCGTTGCCGGTGAAGGTGTTCGCGCTGATGCCGGCCATGAACGAGCTCATGCCCACGATCCACCACGTGCCCCGCGAATTGCCGCGAAAATAATCGCCGGGGCTTTTGCTGAAATTTTTGAAGACGATTCCGATGGCGATCATCAGCGCCAGATAAGCGGCGATGACGGCGTATTCGATCCAGTTTTGAGTCATGGGGAAGGCGGCTGCGCCGCCAGTTTAAGTTGAGAGTTTAAGTTGAGGTGAGCGGAGTTTTCGATTTCCGATTTTCGATTGGGAGACACCGCTCCATTTTGCCATTCGGCGCGGCGGCGCCCAATCGAAAATCGAGAACCGAGAATCGAGAATCGAAAATTCATTGGCGAGTTCGGAGATAACGGGACGCCAGAAGCAGGCCCATGCCGGCGAGGAGCCAGACGCTGGACGCGCCGGCGCCGCCGTGGCTGGAGCGATAAAGGGTGCCCTCGCGTTGATAGTTTTCATAGACCGTCAGGCGCATGCTGGCAGTGCCGGTGCCGGCGATGTTGCTGGCGGCGACCTCATAGACGCCCGTGTCGGCAATATAGCCGGGGAGTGTGATCGTGGCGGTGTCTCCGACCGGCGTCGTGCTGTTGAGGGTCCAGAGATAGTCGGCGGCGGGCGAGGCCCAGGCGGTGCCGTCAAGCGTGATGCTTGAGCCGCTGGGGACGGTGCGGTCGGCGAGCTTGGCAGCAAAGAGCGGCGCGATGGTGACAACGCGCAAGGCGTTGTTGCCGGTGTCGGCGACATGAAGGAAGCCGTTGGTGGAATCGAAAGCGAGGCCGGCGGGGGCGTTGAGGGTCGTCGCACCGGTGTCGCCGGCGAGGGTGACGAGCGCGCCGGAGACAGGGTCGAAGCCGCGGATGAGGATGTTGCCGGTGTCGGCGATGTAGAGCAGGCCGTTGGAGTCGATGGTGAGTGCTTCCGGCGTGTTGAAGGAGCCGTCGGCGGCTTTGCCAGCGGCACCCATGCTGCCGATGTCGCCGCGCACGCCGGGCTGTCCGGCAACGGTGGTGACGGCACCGGTGGCGAGGTTGATCTCATGGAGGGTGCAATTGACGGTGTCGGCCACGTAGAGCAGACCGGTGGCGGTGTTAAGGGCGAGGCCGGTGGGGCCATTGAAGGTGGCGGCGGTGCCGGTGGCGGAGTCGGCCGAACCGGCGGTGCCGGTGCCGGCGAGGGTGCCGACGGCACCGGCAGGGGTGATTTTCACGATGGTGTTGGCGGCGGTTTTGCTCACATAAACGGTACCGTCGGGGGCGACGGCGATGCCGCCGGGCGTGCTGACGCCGGTGGCGAGCGCGGGGCTGACGACGGTGCCGTCGGCGAGGACTTTGCGGATACTGCCGTCATTTCCGGCGGTGTAGAGGTTGCCGGCGGCGTCGCCGGCGAGGGCGGCGAGTTGCGGGATGGCGGCGAAGGTGCTGACGGCGCCGCCGGGGGAGACTTTCTTTATCTCGCCGGAGACGATGTCGGCGATGTAGCTGTTGCCGGCGCCGTCGAACACGGTGGAGGCCGGGCTGCCGAGTCCGCCCGGGAAAACGACGGTGCCAATGTCGCTTTGGCTGACAGTGACGCGGATGACGAGATGCCGGCTGTCGGAACCGATGGAGTTGGACGCGCCGATGGTGACGACGAAGGAGCCCGTAACCGCGGGCATGCCCGAGATGACACCCGTTTCCGGATCGAGGGCGAGGCCATCGGGCAGGCCGGCGGCGGTAAAGCCGATGGGCTGGTTGTCGGCGGTAATGGTGTAGGTGAACGCGGCGCCGACAGCCGTGGTGGCGGCGCCGGGGCTGGTGATGACGGGCGCGGCGACTGCGGGAGGGAGCACGGTGAGGACAAGCGTGGCGGCGGGGCCGGTACCGTTGGTGTTGCTGGCGGCAAGCGTGACGTTGAAGACACCGGTTTCCGCAGGCGTGCCGGAGATGACGCCTGTTTCCGGGTCGAGGGCGAGGCCGTCGGGCAGGCCGCCGGCGGCAAAGCCGGTGGGCGAGTTGCTGGCGGTGATGGTGTAGGTGAACGCGGTGCCGACAGTGGCGGTCGCGGCGGCGGCACTGGTGATGGCGGGGGCGACCACGGCTGGCCCGCCTGTCACTTTGAAGGAAATAAAGTCGATGACTTTCTGGGAGCCCCACGCCGACTCTTCGCCCCAAGTCATGGTGGAGAGCAGCGCCACTTCCTCGACGCTGCTTGTCGCGGCGTCGAGGGTGAGCGTGCCGGCTCCGGGAAACTGGAGGCCGCCGGCGGGATTGTAGGGGGCCCATGTGGCGAGGTTCAGATTTTGAAACGTGTAAGGTTTCTGCGTGGAATTAAATGCCACGGAAGTGTTGCAGATAAACCAATCCGACCCGGTTTTCACGGCGATATACAGCGTTCCGCCGTGGCCGGCGCCGCTGCCGCGGTTGGCTTGCCCGGAAACTTCAAGCGAAGACAGAGACGCGGGAGTCGATAACGGCATTGCAAACAGGAAGGAAAAACTGCCGGCACCGATGGCGGATGTCGTGAATTGGACGCGCGGAGCGTCCGAGGTGGCATCGCGAACATTGGCCACGTCAAACGTGCCGATCGTCGAGGGGCCGGCATCGAAGCCGCCGAAGAATTCGGGCCCGGTGTAGCCGGAGAGGGGTGACAAAGGCACGGTGTTGGAAAAGGCGCGGGGGCCGGAGG
>JAITDF010000042.1 GCA_031282705.1 Opitutaceae bacterium
CCTCTGCCTCCCCCTGCAAAACACCCCCGCCGCCGGCCCCGTCCGCCTCTACGACAACCTTGCCGACCCCTGGCAACTCCGCAACATCGCCCCCTCTTCCCCCTCCCTCGTCGCCGCCCTCACCGCCGCCACCCGCCACTGGCTCGCCCGCGCCGGCGACACCGCCGCCACCCTATAAAAAAACAGCCGGCACCATCCTTCACTGATGTTACGCAGCCGGCAGATTTTGGCTGGGCGGTCTCGGCGAGACCGCCCTGCCAAAACTGGCCGCCGCGTCCCATCAGTCCTTCATAAAAACCCTCCCCTCCCTCCCCTATCTCCCATATCTCCCATTTTCGCGAAACCACTGCGGCACGAAGCCCAAGCCCCAAACGCTCCCGCGTCCCATCAGTCATACGAGAAGGGCGATCTGTTCGCCGGGGCCGTGGACGCCTTCGATGAGGATGCCTTCCACGTCGGCCGTGCGCGAGGGACCGGTGCACCAGATGAGATTGGGATCGTCGCCCAAGGCCGCGACGGCATCGGCAAGGGTGGCGTGGATTTGGTCGCGGGTGAGCGTGGCGACATGCACCCAAGGGGCGAGCGCGGCGAGGCGGCTGCTGGTCGTGGCGTCGGAGAGGACGAGCGTGCCGCTCTCGGCGATGGCGGCGGCGGCGCGGGTGATGCCGAATTCGTAATCATCGACACGTCCCCGGTCGAAGAGGGTCTCGACGACCAGTCCGGCGGCGGCGAGGGCGGACTCGAATTGCGGGAGGAGCGCGGGGTCGCAATAGCCGCGGACGAGTTTTTTTTCGCGAAGCCACGCGGCGAGGGCATCGGGGCCGCCTTCCATGGGCGTGCCGTGGACAAGGCGGGCGCGGGCGGAAAAGGCCGCCCAGAGGTCGGCGCCGGGCGCGAGTTGCGGCGCGAGCGCAGGGGAGACGGCGGCGCCGTCGGGAAATTCAGGATACGCGGCGCGTTGCTTGAGCGGGGCCAGGGCGTCGCGGACGCGGGCGAGGATGGTTTCGCGGGAGGACATGGGAAGTGCGGAAGGCTTTTTGTTTTGAACGGAAGGAGACGAAGAGAACAAAGCGGGCGCAATTCAATCCGATGGGAGTGAGGAGAACAAGTAATTCAAGACATGAATCACTGACGTTACGCATTCCCGTCGTACCGCAGGTTTCCAAACCTGCTTAAAAACTCACGCCCGGCCGCAAACCCGCAATCAGGCATGAGCTTCAAAGCAGACTTGGAAGTCTGCGGCACGACGGAGCCGCGTCCCATCAGTGAATCAGCATGGGCGCAATTTCTCCAACTCCCCGCCGGATTTTGCGCCTTGGCGAAGGCGACGCAGCATTTGCGCCCGAACTCCAGCACGTCGGCGATCAGCGCCCGGTCCTCGGTCATGAGGTCCATCATGAACTGCGTCATGCCGCGCAACAGGCACGCGATGCTGAACGGCCCCTGATCGGCCCGGCCCATGATGAGGACGCGGTCGCCGATTTCGTCCGACAGTGTCTTGGTCGCCTCAAGCCATTCGGGCAGCCGGCCCGCCGTCCACGGGTCGGGAACCTCAAGCTCGTGCACGCCGCGCAAATCCTTCAGCACGGGCCGCTCCTCGTCCACGATGGCGGGCTCGGTGTCGCGATAGATCACCCTGGCGCCGATGGCCTCGGCGATCGCCGCGTCGTCGAAATCAATCACGCAGCCGTCGTAGCCGTGTTTTTCCTGCGAGATGCGGTGTGCCGCGGCCATTTTTCTGCCATTGCGCGACACGTCGGCCATTTTAAAGCCGGCCGTCTCGACGGCATACATGAAGCTCTGCGGCACGATGGGCAGCGTGTCAGGGATTTCGCCGTTGAGCACGGCAAGGCAGCGTTCAAGCGAGGTCATGATGATGAAAGTTTTTATACAGCTGATGTTACGCGGCGGCCTGTTTTGGTAGTATGCAGTCATGCTTGAAAAGCCGTAAAAATAAGGCAGGGATGATGACACCATGCCTGCCTTATTTTTACGGCTTTTCAAGCATGACTGCATACTATTGAAGGTTGACTGGATACTAGGATAAATACCCTTAATTTCCAATGAGAATCAGACTTTCAATGCGGCATGTAGCGCAGGCCTCCCAACCGGCTTCCTATTTCAGACCAGCAAGGTTTGTAAACCTGCGCTACATGGGCGGCTCATGACTGAAGTTTGATTCTCACCGGCAAAATGGCATCAATCTTCCCGCTCCGCTCGGAGCCAAATCTGATCGGGCCGAAGGCCCGCAAACAAGCCCGGACCCGGAAACGAACCCGCAACCAGGTGTGAGCTTTGAAGCAGACTTGGAAGTCTGCGGTACGTCAGCAGGCGTTGCGACCGGCTGACGGCGCGCAGCGTGACGTACCGCGGGTTTCCAAACCTGCTTCCGGGCCGAAGGCCCGGCAAAATCATGATCGCCGCATGCCCGGCAGGCGGGACGGGTTCAGGAACGGGTGATTTTTTCGTGGGCCTGACGGATTTGGGCGTTATCGGGGTAGTATTTGCGGGCATCGGCGAGGAAGGTGGTGAGAGGGACGCCGGCGGGGCCCTGGCTATGGAGGACGATGTCGGCGATGAGGACGCAGAGATTTTCATGGATGGGGCCTTCGCGAGTGGCTTTTGCAAGGGTGGCGAGGAGGGCGGTGGTGTCGGCAGGGGCAAGGATGCCGCCGGGCGGGAGGTTCTCCTTGAGCTCATGGTAGCGGAGGCGGGCGTCGGCGACGAGGGTGCGGAGCGCGGGGGAGGGGAGGGCGAGGGCGGCGTCGAGGAGACGGCGGGCGCGGGAGCGGTCGCCGATTCGGGTTTCGAGTTCGGCGAGCGCGGTGAGGAGGAGGGGCGCGCGTTCGCCGCGCCAGTAGGCGACGCGGAGGACTTCGAGGGCGCGCGGGGCGCGTTGCTCGGCAAGGAGGATATCGGCCTCGATGCGGGCGGCCTCGGATTGGGTGGCCTCGCGGATTTCAACGGGCGGAGTGTCGGGAATGCGCCCGCGCAGTTCGGCGGAGCGGAGGACGCTCATGGAAGAGGTGAAGGCCTGAAGTTTTTTATCCATGCGGGCGGTGCTGGTGTTGAAGCATTCCTTGAAGAGTTGCCCGGTGACGGGTTCGCGGGTGGCGCGCTCGGCGAAATTCATAAACTGGCGGGCGTGGCGGGAGCCGTCGCCATAGAGGCCGTATTGAACAAAGGCGGCGGCGGTCTGGGAGTGGGCGGCGTCCAAGCCGTTGTAGTGATCGAAAATGTCGCCGAGGGGGGCCAGGCCGGTGGCGCCGCTTTTACGGTTGATGCGAATGGGTTTGGCGCTGATGGCGAATCCGGCATGGGAGACTTCCATGGAGTCTATGATCCAGCCGAGGCCGCGACGAAGCCACGCGGGGGGAGGCGGGACCATGGTTTCGAGGACGAGGCGGCAGCAGGCGTCGTTGGCGAGGCCGGCGAGACGTTCCTCGGTGATGGGAGGCGCGCCGGGGCGGGCGCCGGCGCGGATGCGGATGCTGAGGATGCCGTCGCAAGCCTTGGCGGAGGCGGGGCCGTCTATGATGGGGTTGGATGTCTGGGCGTAGAGGTTGGCGTCGGCTTGGGCGAGGAGATCGAGCGGGTTAGGGGGGACATCCGCGGGCTCAAGGGTGTCGGGCGCGAAACCGGCGAGGTCGGATGCGAGGCTGGAGTGGTCCATGGAAGAGGGCGCGGGGGCGGGGGCGGCTTGGTTTTCGGTGAGACCGGGGGTGTCTTCCCAAGGGATGGGTTGCCAGGGGGTGTCGTCGGCCCAAGGGTCGTCGTTGCGGTCTATGAGGATGATGGGGCGGTTTTGTTTATGCCTGGCGCCGAGGGAGGGCCAGAAGAGGGCGGCGGCGAGTTGGCGGAGTTGGAGTTCCTTGACAAAGACGGTGGTGTTTTGGACGGGGAGGTTGCCGAGGATTTCGTAGCCGTTCATATGAATTAGCTTCCGGCCGATTTGGACTTCCATGTCGGGGACGGAGGCGTAGCGCCAGGATTCGGGCGGAGGCAGGACGCGTTTGCCGACGACTTTGTAGGCGGGGAGTTCGACGATGGCGTCAGCGGTCTCGGCGACGGGAGGATGTTGTCCGGGGGCGGGGAGGAGGCAGAGGGCGAAGAGGGCGGGGAGCGCGAGGCGGTGGCGGGAGTGCGTGGTCATGGCGGGGAAGAGGAGCCGGCGGCCGGAGAGCGGGAGAGCGGCGCCGATGGCGGCGGGAATTTTTGACTGTTGTCTGGCGTGTGCTGTTTTCAGTCTCCGTGTTGTGTCTTCCGGCTTCCGCAAATCAAGAATGCAACATCCGTATGCTTTTTGTTTCAATCGCAGGATGGTGTTTGCAGGGGTGAAGTGGAAGCCGCCATCGGCATGAATTGTTTTTCCCCACACCTATTATCCCTGCGTCAATGCTTGTCATTGCGTTGCGCCGCCATCGTGGTGGCGGCGACGGTGTCCATGGCAGGCGCGGAGGATGCGGCAGTGACAAGGGTGTCGGTGGTGTCGCGTTTTTTCGATCCGAATCTGCCGGAGAACACGCCGCATTTGACCGGGATGATGCGGAGGGACCCGCGGTTGAGCATAGAAATGTGGAGCGGCCTGTCGCTGCCGGGCGGGAGCGGACGCGCGCCGATCATCATGTCAATCGCGGGGAAGACATCGCCGGACATTCTGGATCCGTGGTTTCATGTGATTCGCAATGACATGGCGCAGGGATTTTTGTATCCGCTCAATGAATGGATAGGCGATGACACGGACGGGGACGGCGAGGTGAGCGTGGCGGAGGCGAAGTGGGAGGGGTGGAAGGATGTGCCGGAGTTGTGGCGCAAGGTGGCCACGCGGGACGGGAAGATTTATGGATTGCCCGATGCGGCACAGGCCACGGTGGGGGTGTTGTTCCGCACGGATTTGGCGCGCAACGCGGGGCTCGACCCGAACCGCCCGCCGCGGACGTGGGGGGAGTTTTATTATTGGGCGATGAGGCTGTCCGATCCGGGGATGCCGGTGCCGGGACGCGTGTATGTGGCGGGGCAGCAGGGAATCGCGCTGGTGCCGCAGGGGTTCGCGTGGCTGCCATGGGTGCAGAGCGCGGGAGGGCGTCCGATCGTGCAGGTGCGCGTCGATCCGGCAAGCGGGCGTGAATATGTGTTCGATCAGGACGCGGTGTCATTCGTGACACCGGAGGGGGCGGACCTTTCGGGGGTGAGGCCGGAATACCGCGCGAATTTCGATTCGCCGGAGGCGGTGAAAGCCACGGCGTGGTATCACACGTTGCGCTGGGGGCGCTGGATGCTGGACGTGGAGAGCGGGGAGCCGGTGGCGCTGGACGCGGCGGCGCTGGCCGCGGGCCGGGTGACGGTGGGGGGACGCCCGGTGACATTTCGCCCGGAGGAGGTGCGCTCGGGCGTGACGCGCGCCAGCATGGGCTCGCGTGACACCGATCCGCTGGTGCTCCTCGGGCGGGGAGAGGTGGCGATGTTGACGTGGTTCGTGACGGATTTGCTCAACACCGGGAACTCGTCGGGCATCAACCCCGATTTGCTGGCATGGTTTCCCTATCCGGCGAGCGAACCGGGCATGTCGCCGGTGGTGCAGGTGCAGCGGCATTACGCGGCGATGGCGGTCAACGTCGCGGACCGCCCCAAGGCCGAACGCGACAAGATTTGGAAGGTGCTCACGGGGGTGACGGATAAGCAGGCGGGCGACGAGGCGACGAGGCGCATGGTGCTGGCGGGGCTGGCCCGGTTTGTCAGCATGAATGACTTGGAGCGGCTGGGCTTCCACGATTACATTCACACCGTGCCGGCCTCGCTCCAGGAAACCTACCGGGGCATCGAGACCGGCGCCGTGAAGCGGTTCACCGAGCCCCACCAAGGGTTCTGGCAGACGATGGACGGGGCGTTGAACCGCGAGGTGCTCAGCCTCGTGATCGCGCAGACGGGCGAGCAGTTTGACTACACCGCGGCGCTCAAGGAGGTCACGCACAAGGCGAACAGCGGCATGATGTTCGCCCGCCCGCGCGCGGAGCTGGACAAATACCGTCCGGTGGCGCGGATTGTATTTGTCGTGGCGGGCGTCGCGCTGGTGGCGGTCGTGGTGATGATCATCCGCTCCTTTTTCAAGCACCGCGGCGCCGTCGTCAGCGGCATGGTAAACAAGCCCGTGCTCCCCTGGCTGCTGCTGCTGCCGGCGCTGCTGTTGATCGGCGTGTGGGGATATTATCCTCTCGTGCGGGGGCTGGTGATGGCGTTCCAGGATTTTCGCGTGACGGGGGACAGCGCCTTTGTCGGGCTGGATAATTTCATCACGCTGGGGCTTGACAAAAGTTTCTGGGCGAGCATGGGCACCACGGTTTATTATGTGTGCGTCACGACCTTGCTGTCGTTCTGCTCGCCGATCGTGCTCGCCATCATGCTTTCCGAGGTCCCTCGCGGGAAAATATTATATCGCACGCTTTTTTTCCTGCCGCAGGTCACCAGCGGGCTCATCATCGCCCTGCTCTGGAAATTGATGTATGACCCGCGCCCGAACGGGGTCTTTAATCAAATTGTCACCATTCTCAATTATCTGCCCGGCGTGGAAATCGGCGCCCAGTCGTGGCTCCAGGATCCCAAAATGGCGATGCTGTGCGTGGTGCTGCCCGCGGCGTGGGCCGGGGCGGGCATCCACAGCCTCATCTACCTGGCCGCGTTGAAAAGCGTGCCCGAGGACACCTACGAGGCGTGCGAGATGGACGGCGGCGGCATCTGGACGAAATTGCGGAGGATCACGCTTCCCGTGCTGCTGCCGTTGATTATCATCAATTTCGTGGGCACGTTCATCGCCACGTTCCAGAACATGGGAAACATATTCCTGCTCACCTTCGGCGGCCCCGGCGAATCCACCATGGTCGCCGGCATGAAAATATGGATCGAGGCGTATAACAATCTCCGTTTCAGCATCGCCACCTCCATGGCCTGGGTCGTGGGCGCATGCCTGATAGGATTCACATTCCTGCAAATCCAGTTCCTGAAACGGGTCGAGTTTCGCAGGGCTAAGGACTAAGGAGGACACCCATGCCGATCTTGTCAAAAGTAGGGGGAAAAACATGGCCGCAGCGCATTTTTGTATCTTTCATATACCTGACCCTGACGGTGTTTGGATGCACCATGGCGGTCCCGTTCCTCATCATGCTGACGAGTTCGCTGTCGAACCCGTTTGACCACGAGCGCTATTCAATCGCGCCGCGTTCCATCTGGTCGGCGAAGGATCGTTTCGCAAAGGGGCTGCCGGTCTTTGTAAACGAATACCCCGGCTGGCACAACATACTGCGCGCGATGTTTCCCGATGCGCCGTCCCACTGGACATCGTGGCGCGCCATTGGCCTTGATCATGATGGCGCGGGGAAGCTGGCCGGCAAATACCTGCCGGCGGACAAACGGGAATGGGCGCTGTGGCGTGCGCAGGCGGCGGACTATTCGGATTTCGCGCTGGACTACCCGGTTGAGGATTCACTGGCCACGTTCACCAACGAGGCGGCTTCGCGTTTCATATTGGACCGTTATCGGGCCGCCGCCGAGGCACGGGATGCCGGTTTGCGCTCGAAAAGGCGTGCCGCGCGCGATCGGGCCGGGTTGAGGGATCTTTCGGAAAAATGGGGCGTGCCGGTTGCCAATTATGTCGCGATCAAGTTCGGCATTGAGCGCAAATCCGCGTTATGGCAGCAATCCTGGGTGCCGTCTTCCGGGGCGAAATGGGCGGATTATAATAGTGTGCGCCATGCAATACAGCACGGGCTGGAAACACCGGGTGTCCTCGCGGCGTGGAAGGATTTTCTAAAACAGCAAGGCGTGTCCGGCGCGGACGCGGAGCGCCTGCGGGTTTTCCCCGCGGACGCCACCGTCGGGGAGCGGGAATTATGGCGCAAATTCGCGCGTGAGGACGCCCCCGCGTCGCCGGTGATTCCCTATCCGATGAGGCTTCAGTGGTTCGAGTTTCTTTACAGCGATCGCGTGCGGGACACGCTCAAACTCGGCGATGCGGAGCGGTTTGACATCGGGCGCTATAACCAACTTGCCGGGACTGATTACCGGCGGATTGACGAGACGCCTTTTCCCCTGCCCAAGGAGGGTTTCGCCGGGCTTCAACCGCTGTGGGACGAATTTGTCGAATCCCGCTATCCATTGCGCCTGACCACAATCGCGGTGACTCCCGTCATGAAGGAACGCTACCGGCGGTTCCTGGCTGACACCCATCAGAACATCGGCGAACTGAACCAGTTGCTCGGGACCACTTGGCGCGCCTTGGATGAAGTGCCTCTTGCCGCGGAAATTCCGCCTCCCGCCGTGGATAAATCATCAGGAATTCGCGATGTCTGGATGGCGTTTGTGAAAACACTCAACGCGAGGGACAGGTCGGTGCGCTCCTCGGAGACGGCATATCAGGATTACCTGAAGGATAAATATAAAACCCTCGACGCGGTGAACACCGCCTATGGCTGGCGGCTTGTGCGCTGGGAGGAGGCGCGCCCGTCATTTGACAAGGCGTATGCGGTCACATACTCAAACCACAAACTCGCGTTTGCGCTGGCGCCGGCGGCATTTAATTATAAAACCATTGTTCGCTTCCTGCTCGACCAGGGCAACTCGCTTCCAGTGACTTTCTGGCTGATAGCGCTTAGCATTTTGTGCTCCCTGACGGTGAACCCGCTGGCCGGATACGCGCTTTCACGCTTCAACATGCGGGGAAAGGACAAGATCATCCTGTTTTGCCTCGCCACTTCCGCGTTCCCAGCGATGGTCAGCGCCATCCCCGGCTACCTGCTCATGAGGGACTTGGGATTATTGAATACCTTTTTTGCGCTGGTGCTGCCGGGCGCGGCCAACGGCATGGGAATTTTCATACTCAAGGGGTTCTTCGATTCGCTCCCTCATGAGCTTTACGAGGCGGCCACCATAGATGGCGCCAGGGAATGGCAAATATTCGCCTTTGTGACGATTCCCATGGTGAAACCCATACTCGCCATCAACGCGCTGAATGCCTTCATGGCCGCGTATAACGGTTGGGAGTGGGCCTTGATCATCTGTCAGGACAAACGGATGTGGACGCTCTCGGTCTGGCTTTACCAGGCGAACCTCTGGTGGGCCGGCTCTCCTTGGATCACCACGGCGGGTTTCATGGTCGCATCCATCCCGACGCTGGTCATATTCCTGTTCTGCCAGAAAATAATAATGCGGGGCATCATCGTTCCCTCGATGAAATAGGCTGGATGCATCCGCCTTTATAACATAACAACAATTCAAAATCACCCATGGCGAATGTCACGATCGAGAACTTGACCAAGATTTATCCGGGAGAAAAAGGTTCCCCGGTGAAGGTTGTCCACGGCATCAACCTGGAGATACGCGACCGGGAATTCATGGTGCTGGTCGGGCCGTCCGGCTGCGGCAAATCGACCACTTTGCGCATGATCGCGGGGCTTGAGGAGATTTCCGGGGGCACCGTCAAAATCGGCGGACGGATGGTAAACGACGTCCTGCCGAAGGATCGCGACATCGCGATGGTTTTCCAAAATTACGCACTCTACCCGCACATGACGGTGTATGACAACATGGCGTTTGGCCTGAAATTGAGAAAGATCCCCGGAGCGGAGATAAAGGCCCGTGTGAGAGAGGCGTCGGCCATGCTCGGGCTCGATGACTATCTTGACCGGAAGCCCAAGGCCCTTTCGGGCGGCCAGCGCCAGCGCGTCGCGGTGGGCCGTGCCATCGTCCGCAAACCCGCGGTTTTTCTTTTCGACGAACCGCTTTCCAACCTCGATGCCAAGATGCGCGTTTCCATGCGCGCCGAGATTTCCAAGCTCCACGCCCGGCTGGGCGCCACCATGATCTACGTCACGCACGATCAGGTGGAGGCGATGACAATGGGGAGCCGCATTTGCGTGATGAAGGACGGACACATCATGCAGGTGGACGAGCCGCTCAACCTTTACAACAAACCGGCCAATATGTTTGTGGCCGGTTTCATTGGCAGTCCTCCGATGAACTTCTTTCACGGCACAATCCAGGAATCCGCTGGAAAGCTCCAGTTTGTCGAGGCCAACCAGGGGGAGAGCAGGATCAGCATTGTGCTTGATGAGCGACTGGGAACGAAGGCGGCGCCCTACCTGGGCAGACAAATCGTTTTCGGCATCCGCCCCGAGGACGTGCGGGACGCTCCGACCGTTTCGCCGTCCGAATCCGCGCGCGCGATCGCCGTGCGCGTCGAGGTGTCCGAACCGATGGGTGCGGAGACCTTTCTTTATCTCGGGACCGGCGCCACTTCATTTATCGCCCGTGTGAGTCCAACCACCCGGCTTCCTCCCGGCCAACAGATCAAGGTGACCCTCAACCTGGCCAACGCCCACCTCTTCGACCCCGCCAGCGAGCGGATTATCGGATAGTCCGGGCTGGCGCGCCTCCGGCGTGCGTGGGCATCAATTGCAGATTCCGGGGTGACCGTGCCTTCGCGTCTCCGCGGGAGAGCAAAGACTTATTATCTGATGTTACGAACCGGACGATGCAAAGACGCAGTGGAGCGCGAAACTGAACGGACGGGAAGTCACGGGGGTTTTGCAACAGGGCTGCCTCGCCATCACCCGCGAGTGGAAGGCCGGCGACACCATCGAGCTCGACCTGCCGATGCCGGCGCGCCTTGTCCGCGGCAGTGAAAAAATCGCCGCGACCCGCGGCCGGGTGGCTTTCGAGCGCGGGCCGGTTGTATATTGCGCGGAGGCGGTGGGGCAGGATTTGCCGGCGGCTCCGCTCGCGCCTCCGGTTCGCGTGACGATGGAAAGCGAGCCGCGGGTTTTCCACGGCGCCGTCACGCTCAAGGTCGGGCCCGCCGGCCTGCCCGCCTTCACCATGATTCCATATTATGCGTGGAACAACCGCGGCCTCGCCGCGATGACGGTCTGGCTTGACCGGAAGCCCGCGCAAGCGGCGGCGGCCACCGCCGCCATCCCCGACGTCGCCGCGCGCGGGAAACCCGCGCCGAAGCCGCTCTTCCGCGATCCGGGGCAGGATGGCGCGGCGGACCCGACGGTGATCTGGAACCGCGCCGAAAAAAAAGTGGTTCATGTTCTATACCAACCGCCGCGCAAAGGAGGGCGGGGGCCGGAGCGTCGAGTGGGTGCATGGCTGCCGCATCGGAATCGCGGAATCGGACGATGCGGGGGCGACCTGGCGGCATCGCGGCGAGGCGCAAATCGCTTACGGCGGCAGGGACGCCACGCACTGGGCGCCCGACATCATCGAGCACGGGGGCGTTTACCACATGTTCCTGACGATTGTGCCGGGCATATTCGCGGACTGGAACCATCCCCGCGAAATCGTGCACCTGACCGGCACGGACCTTCTCCAGTGGGAATACCGCTCGTCGCTGAAGCTGGCGTCGGAGCGCGTGATAGACCCCTGCGTTTTCCCGCTGCCGGGCGGCGGCTGGCGGCTGTGGTATAACAATGAGTCCGACAATAAATCCATCTACTATGCGGACAGCCCCGACCTCTTCACCTGGACGGACAAAGGCAGGGCCGCCGGCGTGGGCGAGCGTCCGGGCGAAGGCCCGCTCGTGTTCCAATGGCGCGGACACTACTGGATGGCCGTTGATCTTTGGAAAGGGCTTGGCGTTTATCGTTCGGACGACCTGCTGACATGGGCGGCCCAGCCCGGCGAATTATTGCTCGGGCAGCCGGGCAAAGGGCCGGACGACAACGCCAACGGCTCCCATCCCGGCGTGGTGGTGGCCGGCGACCGCGCGTTTCTGTTTTATCACACGCATCCAGGCCGCATGGGCACGATTCACACCGGGGAAAAGGACGGCTATGAACAGCGGCGCAGCTCCATCCAAGTCGTGGAGCTGCGCGAAAAAGACGGCGTGTTAAGCTGCGACCGGGACGCGCCAACCCGCAT
>JAITDF010000095.1 GCA_031282705.1 Opitutaceae bacterium
GGACCCGCAAACAGGCCGCGAACCAAACGTGAGTTTTGAAGCAGACTTGGAAGTCTGCGGTACGTTCAGGCCGCCGGCGCGGAAGCGCCATGTACCGCAGGTTTCCAAACCTGCTTCCGGGCCGAAGGCCCGCAACAGGCGCGCGAACAGGCCTGGACCCGCAAACAGGCCGCGAACCAAACGTGAGTTTTGAAGCAGACTTGGAAGTCTGCGGTACGTTCAGGCCGCCGGCGCGGAAGCGCCATGTACCGCAGGTTTCCAAACCTGCTTCGGGGCCGAAGGCCCGCAACAGGCGCGCGAACAGATCAAAATCAGGGACGGGTTAAAAACAAAATTCCTCCCGAAAACACGGGCGGGGTCGCCCATGCCACGCAACCCGCACGGGCGGGGACGCCCGTGCCACGCAATCCGCCGCCGCCGCGCACCCTTCTTTCCCCACGGAGACATTGCCTTGCCGCCTCATCGCGGACGGCGTCCTGTTGTTTCGGATGCGGTCCAAGGAACGGGGCTGCTGTTTTTTGAATTTCAACCCGGACGCCGCCGTGATTGGTTGTGCCGCACTCACTGCTTGCAAATTCCACGCCATGCCCGGTTCATTCAAACTCAATCTGCCCGTCCGCCCCCGCCGTCTCCGCCGCACCGCCGGCATCCGCGCCCTCGTGGAGGAGACCTCGCTCCGGCCCGCCGACCTCATCGCGCCGCTCTTTGTCATTGAGGGCGGGGCCGCGCCCGAGCCGGTGGGGTCGATGCCCGGCGTCGGGAGGCTCGGCATCGCCGACCTCGTGAAGGAATGCCGCGGGCTCCTGAAAGCGGGGGTGCGCGCCGCGGCGCTGTTTCCCAAGATCGACCCGCGCCTGAAAAACGACCGCGGCACGGCCGCGCTCGACGGGGACGCGCTCATTCTCCGCGCCGTCCGCGCCGTGAAAAAGGCGCTGCCGGAACTCGTGCTCATCACCGACATCGCGCTCGATCCCTACACCACGCACGGACACGACGGACTGCCCGCGGCCGATGGCGCCGACGTGGACAACGACGCCACGGTGGAGGCGCTCGTGAAAATGTCCGTGCTGCATGCGCGCGCCGGCGTCGATTTCGTGGCGCCGTCCGACATGATGGACGGGCGCATCGCCGCCATCCGGCGCGCGCTCGACGCGGCGGGCTGCGAGCAGACGGCGATCATGGCCTATTCGGCGAAATTCGCCTCGGCCTTTTACGGGCCGTTCCGGGACGCCGTCGGCAGCGCGCCCCGCGCCGGCGCCGCGCCGCCCGACAAGCGCACCTATCAACTCAACCCGGCCAACCGCCGCGAGGCCGTCGCCGAGGCGTTGCTCGACGAGGGCGAGGGCGCGGACGTGCTCATGGTCAAGCCCGCCGGCCCGTATCTCGACATCATCCGAGAGGTGCGCGACGCCACGCGCAAGCCGCTCGCCGCGTATCAGGTTTCCGGCGAATACGCGCAGCTCCACGCCGCCGCGAAACTCGGCTGGCTCGACCTGGAGCGCGCCGCGATGGAATCGCTGCTCGCCATCAAGCGGGCCGGCGCGGACATGATTCTCACCTACTTCGCAAAAACCGCGGCGCGGCTGCTCCGCGACGGTGAAAAGCCGCGCGGGCATTCCGGCCCGCCAAAGTGAAGCGGTGCCCGAGGCGGCGCCCCAAGCGTTTGGACGGGGATTTTCCGAAGCGCCCCGAAGACAAGCCTGAGTTCCGCGGTTGAAAACCAGCGCACCGGGTTGGAGGGGAGCGGGCGACTGAAGTCGCCCGTCCGCGCGGCTCCGCCGCTTTCGGCGACTAAAGTCGCCGCCCCGGAAGAAGGCGCGGCGAAAGAAGGCGCGGCGGCGGAGAGAATCGGGGCGGCGACTTCAGTCGCCGGATTTGGCGTGGCGACTTCAGTCGCCACAAACGGGCAATTGGAATGCAATGGGGGACGGGAATGCAATTGGGTGCAATTGGGGACATGGGTGCAATTGGGGGTGCAATTGGGGACAGGTAAAAAACGAACTCTCGTTTCAACTGCGGAATTTAGGATGACGCGGCGGCGGATTGCGCGGCGCGGGCGGGACGCCCGTGTTTCGCGGCGACACCTCCCGAAAACATGGGCGGGGTCGCCCATGCCACCCAACCCGCACGGACGGGGTCGCCCGTGCCACGCGGAGGCGTCCGGGGGCCGTCGGCGGGACGGGTTCCGGCCCGCCAGGTTTTCCGCCATCCGGCGGGGGCCGGCGGGGTCAGGGGATGATGAGTTCCATCCCGAGGTCGAGGGAGGCGGGGTTTTTGAGGGCTTCGCGGTTCGCCTCGTAGATTTCAGGCCAGCGTTCGACGGAGCCGTAATAGTCCTTGGCAAGCCTGGAAAGGGTGTCGCCGGCGACGACGGTGTGGGTGCGCACGGGCGGGGCGGCGGGCGGCGGGCGGACGGGGGTGGAAAGCGGGCGGGCGGGGGCGGCGGAAGCTGCGGCGGGGGCGGCGGGAGTGGCGGGCGGCCGGGCGGAAGCGGCGGCGGCGGCGGCAGGCGGACGGGCAGCGGCAGGGGCGGCGGCGGGGGCCGGGGCCGGGCCGACGAGCTGGGCGGCGCGCGAGGCAAGGTTCTGGTAGCCGGCGGCAATGTCCGCGATGTAGCGGCGGGTTTGCTCAAGCTCGGCCTGGGTGACGGCGAGCTGTTGCGTGAGCTGGCCGCGTTCGTGGCGGGCGGCGGCGATGGTGTCCGCCAGATTTTTTTCGAGCATCATGACCCGCTCCTGCCGGGCGCGGGAATCGGCAAGGGTGTCATCGAACTGGCGTTTCCTGATTTCGAGTTCGGCGTGGAGTTTGCCGATGGTCTGCGCGGCGGTTTCGAGGGAGGTGGTCGCGCGCGACTTGGTGTCGGCCAGTTCGACGCGCAGGGTGGCGTTCTGCTCGCGCAGGGCGGCGGCGGACTCGGTGAGGCGGGCGGCGGATTCGCCGGCGGCGGCGAGCTGGTCGCGGAGCCCGGCGACGGTCTTGGCGGCGGCCTCGGCGGCCGTGGCGGATTCGGCGCGGAAGCCGGCGAGTTGTTTTTCCAGCAGGGTGATTTTTTCCTGCCGGGCGGCGGCGGCGGCGGCGGTCTCGTCGCGCTGCCGTTCCGCGGCCTCAAGCCGGGCGCGGAGTTGTTCGAGCGACCGGGCGGCGGCGCGGGCGGCCTCGGCGGCCTCGGCGGCGGAGGTTTCCAGCCCGGTGTTCAGGGCGGCGACCTGCCCGCGGAGGGCGTCGGCATCGGCGGTGAGGCGCGCGGCGGTTTCGCGGGTTTCGGCAAGCTGGCGGGCGGTCTCGTCGCGGGTGCCGGCGGTTTCGGCGAGCCGGGTTTCGAGCGCGGCGATTTTGTCCTGTTTTTCCGAGGAGTCGGCGATGAATTCGGCGAGCTGCCGTCGGGTCGCGTCGAGCTGGGTGTCAAGCCCGGCGATGGTCTGCGCGGCGGTTTCGCCGGCGGCGGCGGCGGCGGTCTTGGCGGTTTCGAGTTCGGCGCCGAGCGCGGCGAGCCGGTCGCGAAGGGCGGCGGAATCGCCGGCCAGGCCGGCGGCCTGCTCCTGCGACGCGGCAAGCTGGCGCGCCGTCTCGTCGCGGGCGGCGGCGGTTTCGGCGAGCCGGGTTTCGAGCGCGGCGACTTTTGTTTCGAGGCCGGCGGTTTTGGTTTCGAGCGCGGTGATTTTTTCCTGCCGCGCGCCGGATTCGGCGGCGGACTCGTCGCGCTGGCGGCGGGTCG
>JAITDF010000117.1 GCA_031282705.1 Opitutaceae bacterium
GTGGCCCTCGCCACCGCCCGCATGCCTCCATGCCCCAGTTCGATCGCCTCGCTTGCCGCCCATATGCGGCGCGTTCTCTCATTCAGCTCGGGCTCCATCCGCCGAAACTTCCGCTCCAGCTGTTCGATAATCTTTTTATCCCTCATGTCCGGAATCATGCAGGGGAGACCTTAATTTGCCACATTATATTTTTACGGGCCCTAAATTCCCTTTGCGAAAAACAACCGCGCGGTTTCCTTGTCTCATTCATCCATGAACCCGTCGAACCAACGCGCATGGCCATCCCTGCCGCCCGCGCCCGTGATAGCACTCGTGACAGCGTTCGTGTGCGGACTCCTCCCGCCCGGCCTTCCCCCCGCCCGCGCCCGGCAGGCCGCAGCCGCCACGGCCGCAGCCGCCGCATCGGCCGCCGCCACCCCGGTCGCAGCAGCCACGGGCGCCGCCGCTTCGGGTGCCGCAGCCGCCCCGGGCGCCTCATCCGCCGCCCCGGCCACCACGGGCACTCCGGCCGCCACGGGCACCGCCGCCGCCGCGCCCGCCATGTCCACCGCCACCACCGCCGCCGCTGCCGCTGCCACCACCGCCGCCGCTGCCACCGCCGCGCCCGCCGCCGCCGACTCGACCTTTTCCCCCGAGTCCGCCCCCGCCGCCCCGCGTCCCGGACGCGGCATCTCCCGCGCCGCCGCCGCCGCGCTCTCGGCCGGCATCACCTACGCGCCGCCGCCGCCGCCCAAGCCGGTCGTGGACGAAGACGTTGACCTCCGCGACATCGACAAACCCCAAAACGAAATCATCCGCCTGCCCGCCTACCACGTCACCGCGCGAAAACCGCCCGTCTTCACCGACCGCAGCCTCTACACCCGCGACAACCTTGAGAAACTCGCCATCGCGCGCCACCTCGGCCGTTTCGACACCGGCTTCCTCAACCTCTGGACCCTGCCCTGGCTCTCCAACGAGGCGCGCGCCATGCAACTGTATTACGACGAGGAGCGGCTGAAAAACATGGCGGCCACCGCGCAACAAGTCTCCCTCTACCGGCTCTCCGGCGACGAAACCAAGGCCGGGCAGACGCAGCAGGATTCCTACGACACCACATTGCGCCGCACCAGCCACATCGAGCCGCCCGCCAGCCTGCGCCGCTACTAAAAACACGTCCAGTCTATCGGGCGCTTTGGGAAAACCATGTCCCGCGCGTGGAACCAAGCAGGGCAGGCAAGCAGGGCAAGCGTCCCGCTTGCCGGTTTGGGAAGTAGGGCAAGCGTCTCGCTTGCCGGTTTGGGAAGTAGGGCAAGCGTCCCGCTTGCCTGACGGGAGCAGGATGCTCCCGCCATTTTGGAGCGCGGCGATTGGCGGCGCGCTTGCGGCGCGCTTGAGGCGCGCTTGCGGCGCGCTTGCGGCGCGCTTTGCGCGCCGCCACGCAAGCGGGACGCTGGCCCTACACTCCAATCAGGCAAGCGGGACGCTTGCTTGATCGGGACGCAGGGGCGGCGGCAGGCCGGTTTCGCCGGCAGTTTAAGGTGCTCGCTGCGCTCGCAGTTTAAGTTTGAGTTTGAGTCCGAAAGCAAAGGCCGGTTTTCAGCCCCGAAGGGGCGGCAGCCTTTAGCCGTGGGTGACGAGCGCAGCGAGGAACCCACGGAAACCATCCATAAAAAAACGAGCCCTGAAAGGGCGGCAGCAAGGGAAGCTCGTGGAAATGCGATGACGCGAACGGCGCGCGCTGCCGCCCCTTCAGGGCTTGGGTATTTATCAACGGATTCCGTGGGTTCCTCGCTGCGCTCGTCACCCACGGCTAAATGCCGCCGCCCATTCGGGGCGAAATCCGCCGGCACCGGCGCCTGACGCCCCTCCGGGGCTGAAACGCCGCGCCCCTCCGGGGTTGACATTGGGAGCTCGTGCCTGGTTGCGGGCCTGTTTTTTTCGTGTAACATCAGTTAATTATATTTCCGTGGTTTTTCATCGGCCTTCGTGTCCTTCGCATTCTTCGCGGTGAAAAAGAATTTTTCAGGGGTTCCATAATGTTGCGGCGGCGCGGCTCACCAGGAGAGGCGCACGTTGCCGGTGATGGTGTGGCGGACGCGGCCGGCGGCGGTCTCGTAGTCGTAGCCGAGGCCGAGGGTCGTCATTTTGCCGGCGGCGGCGCGCAGGCCGAGGCCGACCGTCTGGCCGCCGCGCGAGTAGCCGCCGCTGTGGACGGTCATGGGCAGGTCGGGGCGCCCGACAAAGAAGACGGTGATCTCGTCGTCGGTGTCGGCCAGGTTCTGCCGCCAGCCGTAACGCAGGTCAAAAAGCGCCGGCCAGCCCCACGGGGTCGTGAAGCTCCAGCTGCCCTGCAACGCGACAATGCTCTGGAGCATATCCTGCCTGATGCCGGGATACTGCACGGCGGAGGGGCCGTATTCGCGGTAGGCGTCGAAGGCCACGTTCATGTAGTGCAGCCCGATGGAGGGGCGCAGGGTGAACGCCTTCGAGGGCGCGAGGAGGCAGCCGAATTCGATGCTGGCGCCATACCACATCGCGTCGCTGGCGCCGCTGGTCGCGGCGGCTCCGGTCGCGGCGGCTCCGGCGGCGGCGGCGGCGGCTCCAGTCGCGGTGCCGCCGGTGCTGGCGCCGCCGATGGCGGTTCCGAGGTCGGCGGCGGCTCCGCTGGCGGCGGCCCCGGTGGCGGCGGCGCTGACGCCTGCGCCGCCGCCG
>JAITDF010000179.1 GCA_031282705.1 Opitutaceae bacterium
CCCTGTATGTGGCGGACGCTGGAAACGCCCGCCTGCGCACCATCTCGCGCCGGCACGAAGCGGCGGCCTTGGACGCCGGTCATTTCAATACCATGTCCGGCGTGGCAGCCGACGCCTCCGGCAATGTTTATGTCGCCGACAAGGGCGCCCATGTCATCCGCAAAATGGACGCCGGGACCAAGGAGCAATATATAGTCGCCGGACAACTTGACACTCCCGGCGCGCTTGACGGTCCCGGCCTGACCGCCCTGTTTGACGCGCCATCCGGCATCGCCTGGGGCGCCGGTGCCGACGCCGGATTTTTATACATCGCCGACACGGGCAATCATATTATACGAAAGATTGATTTGGGCAACAACGCCCTGGTCACGACCATCGCCGGCAATGCCGGGGTTTACGGATGCGCCGATGGACTCAAAGACGAGGCGCTGTTCAATCACCCCGGAGGAATCGTTGTTGACGGCAAGGGCGTGTTGTATCTTGCGGATACGGGCAACTCCATTATTCGCGAAATAAAACCTACAGGCATGGTCGTCACAATAGCCGGTGACCCGGGAAAGGATGGCATCGCAGGCGTTCCCGGTTTCAAGGACGATATCGGAACCCGTGCGCGTTTCAACGGACCGGTGGATGTAGCATTGGGCGGCGATGGTGAATACCTGTATGTGGCCGACACGGGTAACAAGGCAATCCGGAAAATCGACGCTAATGACGCGGTGTTTACCCTGCCCTTAACCAGGGCAACAGGAAGTGGCTCTGTGCCAGATGGAAATGGGGAAATGGCGGAAAATAGCGGCACTCGTAACGGTGGCGGCGCACCATCAATAAAATTTTTTGCAGCAGTATTTATATTGATGTTTTATGCGAATGCCCGAAACAAACGAAATAATGTTCCGCACCGGTTATGACGGGCGGAGATTGAGTTTCCCTCAATGAAAGAGCATGGGGATTCTAAAACCTTGCGAAGGAACAAAAATCTCTGGTAGTTTATTTTTCGTTTTGTCTGGTTGCGCAGCCTGGCCCACGTGTTTGCCTCACGCCTCATTTCCTCTATTTGCGAGATTCGTCGTGAGAGACATTGGATGGTCATCGCATTGATTTCTATTTCGCCATGTTCAGCCAACTGCCGTGCCTGGGTGTATATGCAAACTCAAAACGCTCCCGCAACGCCTTGGCTTTTGCCGCACTCATTGTCTCATAAAGCCAGCGCCGCAGCGCCGCTTTGCCCGGCGGAAACGCCCGCATCCGTCACGCTCAAGGCCGCGGCATCGCCATTCGCGACCCGTTTGTTTATGCGGTTCCCCGCTATTTTGAATGGATTTCATATCGCGCCACCGCGAAGCGGAGACAGCAATTGACTTTTTCCGCCCCGGATGGACGCAGCGTTTCAGCCCCGAAGGGGCGTCAGCTTTTAGCCGTGGGTGACGAGCGCAGCGAGGAACCCACGGAATCCATCCATAAAAAAACGAGCCCTGACAAGGGCGGCAGCGAGGGAAGGGCGTGGGAAATGCGATGACGCGGACGGCGCGCGCTGCCGCCCCTTCAGGGCTTGGGTATTTATCAACGTTTTCCGTGGGTTCCTCGCTGCGCTCGTCACCCACGGCCAAGGTCCGCCGCCCCTTCGGGGCTGGGCACGGCTGCTCCGGGGCTTCTCTGTCTCATCGAAAATAGCGACAAACCCTCTTTCATCAGGTGCGGGCAGGGAGTTCGGGCAGGGAGTTTCAAACGAAGCGGGAAGATTGGAGGCGGATGAGAAAGAGGAAAGATAAAGATAAAGAGAAAGAAGAAGAAGAGAACGAGAACGAGGAACGAGAACGATAAAGGCGGGCGGACGGGCGGGGGGGCGCGGCACCGGGCTCCCGCCACGGGCTTTTTACTCGTGCCGGAACATGGCGCGGTATTCGCCCGGGGTCTGGCCGGTGGTCTGGCGGAAAAGCACGTTCAGGCGCGGCGAGCTCGGGAAATCGCAGGCCTCGGCGATCGCGGTCAATTTCATGTCCGTGGTCCGCAAAAAATACTGCACGCGCGCGATGCGCACGCGCTGGATTTCGCTGAGGATCGGGCGGCCGAGCGCCTGCTTGAAGCGCACTTTCAGGCCGCTGCGCGAAATGCCCGACGCGCGCGCCACGTCCTCCACGTAAACATTCTCCGCCGCGCGCTCGCGGATGAACGCCACCGCGCGCGCCACCGCCTCGTCCTCGACAAACAGCACGTCCGTCGAGCGGCGGGCGGACACCGCCGTCACCGGCAGGTGCAGCTCGTCCGGCGCGCGGCGGGCGGAGGGCGGCGGGCCCCGCCCGTCCATCAATTTGTGCAGCAGCGCCGCCGCCTCGTAGCCGATCTGGCGCGACGGCAGTTTCACGCTTGAAAGCGGCACGTTTTCAAAATCCACCCAGAATTCGTCGTCGCCCGCGCCGATGATCGCGATGTCCTCCGGCACATCGCGCCCGATTTCCCGGGCGGCGCGGATGAGGTGCAGGGCAAACGGATCGAGCACGCTGAAAATCCCGATCCGGCGGGGCAGTTTTCCCAGCCAGGCGCGCATGCGCGCGATGAGCGGCGCGCCTTCCTCGGCCAGGAGGGACGGGCCCTCGCCCACGACGCACTTCGCCCAGGGCATCCGCCCGTGCAGCGCATGGCGGAAGCCCTCGATGCGCTCCCGCGAGAAGCGGGCGTTGCGCTGGCCCCAGCAGGCGAATGTCGCGCAGCCGCACGCGAGCAGGTGCTCCGCCGCCAGCCGCCCCGCCGCCTCGTCGTCCTGGGTGACCAGCGGCAGCCGCGTGGACGGCATGACGTTGGAGATGTTGACGCACGGCACGGGCAGCCTGAGCAGCCTTTGTTCGAGCGTCCTGTCGCGCACGCGCGCGATGATCCCGTCGATCCGTCTCCCCTGCACCGCGTCCGCCAGGTTCATGCCGCGTTTGAGCGTGCCGTTGCCGAGCGTGATGCGCCCCGTGGCGAATGCGTAGTGCCGCGCCCCGAGGATGATGTCGCGCCCGTATTCCCACTCCATCCCGATATCGAGCAGTTGGATGTGAAACGACCTCCGGGACGCATTTTTTATCATGGCCAAAACAACAATATAATTGCCGTTTATGGTAAAGCTGTTTCGCGCCGGGGCTTTTGCCAGGG
>JAITDF010000403.1 GCA_031282705.1 Opitutaceae bacterium
CGCTGCCGCGGGGGGCGGGGGGGGGGGCGTCGCGGTGGGGTGGGGTCCGCGGGGGTGGCCGCCGCCGGGGGGCGCGACTGGTCGCGCCGCCCGCCCGCCGCCCGCCCGCCGCACGCCCGCCGCACGCCACCCGTCGCCGCCGCCGGCTCGGGCTCGGTTGCAAGCCGGAATCAGCTGATGCCAGAACCAGCTGATGTTACGCGGCGCTGCCAACCTGCGATACGGCGGAGCCGCATGACATCATGCTGGCAGACAACTTCAAGCCGGCCGTTAAACCAGGGTTTTCTTTGTTTCCATCTTTGTTTTCCATATTCGTTTCCTTCATTTCCTTCGTTTCCTTTGTTTCCTTCTGCCTTCTGTTTCCTTCTGTTCAAAACGAGTTTTTAGGGATTCCCTGAAAGCAAGGTTCCGTTCTCCATTCCCACGCATTTATGCAACGCCACTCCGCCCTCGCCGCGCCATTCGCCCTCCTTGCAGCCCTCATCGCCGCGGGCTGCGCATCGCGCTCCCCGACCCGGCCCGCCGCCGCCGCCACTGCCACCACCACCGCCGCCACCGCTCCGCAAACCGCCTGGCTCTTTACTTATTTCACCGGCAACGGCGCCGACGGCCTCCATCTCGCATGGAGCCGCGACGGTTATAAATGGGAAAAACTCGGCGGCGGCGCCGCCTTCCTGAAACCGCGCGTCGGCGAGGCCGGGCTCATGCGCGACCCCTGCGTCGCGCGCGGCCCCGACGGCGTTTATCACATGGTATGGACGACCGCGTGGGACGGGCGGACGATCGGCCACGCGTCCACGCGCGATTTCCTGCATTGGTCGGAGCAGCGCGCGCTCCCGGTCATGGCCGGCATCGACGGCACCCGCAATTGCTGGGCGCCCGAAATCATTTACGACGACGGGCGGAAAAATTTCCTCATCTTCTGGTCGTCCACCGTCGAGGGACGTTTCCCCGAAACCGCCGGCGCCTCGGAAAACAATTACAATCATCGCATCTACTGCACGACCACGGCCGACTTCCAAACCCTCGCGCCGGCCCGCGTCTTTTATGATCCCGGCTTCAGTGTCATCGACGCCACGCTCATCCGTGCGTTTGGCAAGTGGCATCTCGTCGTGAAGGACGAGACCGTGCGCCCGCCCAAAAAGCACCTGCGCATCGCCTCCGGCGACCATGCCTCCGGCCCGTTCAGCGTGCCGCCCGGGCCGCCGGTCTCGCGCGACTGGGTCGAGGGGCCGGCGATTTTCCGGGCGGACGGCGACTACCTGCTCTATTTCGATGTGTATCGGGAAAAACACTACGGCGCGCTCCGTTCGCGCGACCTGCAAACCTGGGAGGACGTCACCGCGCAAATCTCCGTCCCCGCTGGCGCGCGCCACGGCACCATCATCGAAGTCCCCCGCCCGCTCATCGAAAGCCTCATCGCCGCCGAACGCATCATGAGCCGCCCGCCGCCGAACGTTTCGTCCCTGCTGCCATGAATAAATCTTTCCCCCTCCCGCTCCCTTATTCTTAATCGTTCTCGTTCTCGTTCTCTTACTCGTTCCCGTTCTCTCGCTCTCCCCTTCTTTCCTCTTTATTCTTTCTCTTTCTTCTTTCATATTTCATCTTTCTCTCCCTCTTTCGTCAGACGCGGGCGGGGAGAAAGATAAAGATTAAAGAGAAAGAGAAAGAAGAAAGATAAAGAGGAAAGAGGAAGGACAAAGAACGAGAGAACGAGTAAGAGAACGAGAACGATTAAGAGAACGATTATACAATGAAAAACGACCGGACACATTTTGCCATGACCACACTCCGCATCTCCGCGCTCCTTCTCCTCCTCGCGTTCATCGCGCCGCCCGCCATTGCCCGGGCTGGCGCGGCCTCGCCTTCCGCCGGCGCGCCGCCCGCCCGCGAACGCACCAGCTTCAACGACGGCTGGCTCTTCGCGCGCGGCGATCCCGCCCACGCCGGCGAGGCGCTCGCCTACGAACGCGTGAAACCCTGGGTGCTCCCGACCGGCGACGACCTGCTCAACGTCCCCCCGCCGCGCATGCCCCCTCCCGCGCACAATCCCGGCGCGCAGCCCGGCGGCGAAATCGCCTACGCCCGCCCCGACTTCGACGACTCCGGCTGGCGCCGCCTCGACCTCCCGCACGACTGGGGCATCGAAGGCCCGTTCCGGCAGGAACTCCCCGGCGACACCGGCAAACTCCCCTGGGCCGGCGCCGGCTGGTATCGCAAACACTTCGACTCGCCCGCCGCCGACGCCGGCCGACGCGTCCACCTCGACCTCGACGGCGCCATGTCCTACGCGCTGGTCTGGCTAAACGGCCGCGCGCTCGGCGGCTGGCCCTACGGCTACACCTCGTGGCGCGTGGACCTCACGCCGCATCTCAAGCCCGGCGAAAAAAACGTCCTCGCCATCCGCCTCGACAACCCGCGCGAATCCTCGCGCTGGTATCCGGGCGGCGGCATTTACCGCAACGTCTGGCTCGTCAGGACCTCGCCCGTCCACGTCGCGCAATGGGGCGTGTCCGTCACCACGCCCGCCGTCGCCGCCGGCGCCGCCACCGTCGATGTCGCCGTCACGCTGGACAACAAAACCGGCGCCCGCGCCGACCTCCAGGTCTCCGCGCGCATCTTCGCCGCCGGCGACGAAGGCCGCCCCGACGGCGCGCCCGTGGCCGTCGCCGCGCCGCGCGCCGTGCGCGTCCCGCCCGGCCGCCAGGCCAACACCGCGCACACCCTCGCCGTCGCCTCGCCGCGCCTCTGGAGCCTGCGCGAACGCCACCGCTACGTCGCCGAGACCACCGTCGCCGACGCCGCCGGCAACATCATCGACCGCGTCGAGACGCCCTTCGGCATCCGAAAAATAAACACCGACCCCGCGCGCGGCTTTTTCCTCAACGACGAACACGTCCCCATCCGCGGCGTCTGCCAGCACCACGACCTCGGCGCGCTCGGCGCCGCCCTCAACACCCGCGCCCTCGAACGCCAGTTGGAAATCCTCCAGGCGATGGGCTGCAACGCCATCCGCACCAGCCACAACCCGCCCGCGCCCGAACTGCTCGAACTGTGCGACCGCATGGGCTTCCTCGTCATGGGCGAACCCTTCGACTGCTGGGCCATCGGCAAAAAACGCGACGACTACAGCCGCGTCTTCGCCGACTGGCACGAAAAAGACCTGCGCGCCCTCGTCCGCCGCGACCGCAACCACCCCTGCGTCGTCATGTGGAGCATCGGCAACGAAATCCGCGAACAATACGAGGCCGACGGCTGGAAACTCGCCGCCCGCCTCGCCGCCATCATCCGCGAGGAGGACCGCACCCGCCCCGTCACCGCCGGCTTCAACCACATCCCCTCCGGCTACAACGGATTCCAGAACGTCGTCGATGTATTCGGCTACAACTACAAACCGCACGAATACGCGAAACTCCGCGCCGCGCACCCGCACCTGCCCCTCCTCGGCGCCGAGACCGCCTCCACCATCAGCTCGCGCGGCGAGTATTTTTTTCCCGTCAGCGACGACAAACTCGCCGGCCGCGCCGATTATCAAGTCAGCTCCTACGACCTCTACGCCACCCCCTGGGCCACCACGCCCGACACCGAATGGCGCGCCCACGATGAACACCCCGGCATCCTCGGCGAGTTTGTCTGGACCGGCTTCGACTACCTCGGCGAACCCTCGCCCTACAACGCCGACTCCACCAACCTCCTGAATTACTCCGACCCCGCCGCCCGCGCCCGCGCCGAACGGGAACTCGCCGCCCTCGGCAAAATCCTCGTGCCCTCGCGCAGCTCCTACTTCGGCATCATCGACCTCGCCGGCTTCCCCAAGGACCGCTACTACCTCTACCAGGCGCGCTGGCGCCCCGGCCACCCGATGGCGCGCATCCTCCCGCACTGGAACTGGCCCGAACGCGCCGGCCAGGTCACGCCCGTGCACGTTTTCACCAGCGGCGACGAAGCCGAGCTTTTCCTCAACGGCAAATCCCTCGGACGCAAAAAACGCGCCCCGCTCGAATACCGCCTCCGCTGGGACGACGTCATCTACGAACCCGGCGAGTTGAAAGTCCTCGCATGGAAAAACGGCCGTCCGTGGGCGGAATCCGTCACGCGCACCGCCGGCCCCGCCGCGAAACTCACGCTCGCCGCCGACCGCGCGCGCCTCCGCGCCGGCGGGCGGGACCTTTCCTTCGTGACCGTGACCGTCGCCGACGCCGCCGGCCAGCCCGTCCCGCGCGCCAAAAACCTCATCCGCTTCCGCGTGACCGGCCCCGCCGAAATCGCCGCCACCGACAACGGCGACGCGACCGACCACACCGCCTTCCAATCCCCCGAACGCCGTGCCTTCAACGCCCTCGCCCTCGTCATCCTCCGCGCCAAGGCCGGCGACCCGGGCGAAATCACCCTCCGCGCCGAAAGCGAAGGACTGGCCCCCGCGGAAATCATATTGGAGAACTGAGGTTGCCCGGCGGCGGCCTCATGTCCTCCCCGCGTAACATCAGTTAATAACTGCCAAAACCGGCCGACCGCGTAACATCAGTAAATAACTACGCAATCGGTGCTGGCGACGTGCCAGGCTTTTTTGAAATTTTTTCCATTGGGATTTGGGATTGTCAGGCTTCTCGCTTCGCTCGGAACGGGATTTGGGATTTCCCTCTTGTTACTTGTCACTTGTTACCTGTTACTCCCCCCCCGGCATGCTCCTCTGCATCGACATCGGCAATACGCACACGCACTTCGGGCTGGTCAGGCGCCGCGCGGGCGCGGGCACGCAATACGAGACGCCCACGCGCACCCTCGACGACCCCGCGCACGGCATCGGCCCGCGCATCGCCGCCCTCCTCGCGCGCCAGCCCGGCATCGAAGGGCTCGCCTTCTGCTCCGTCGTCCCCGACGCGACCGCGCGCCTGCGCGCCGTGCTGGCGCGCGACGGGTTTTCACCGCCTGTGTTTCACCTCACGCATGAGAAAGAACTGGGCGTGCCCGTCCACTATCCGCGCCCCGCCGAAATCGGGCAGGACCGCCTCGCCAACGCCGCCGGCGCCCGGGCGCTCGCCGGCGTCCCCGCCATCGTCATCGACATGGGCACGGCGGTCACCTTCGACATCGTCACCCGCGAACACGGCTATGAGGGCGGCATCATCGCGCCCGGCGTGGAACTCATGCGGCGCTATCTGCACGAACAAACCGCGCTGCTTCCCGCGCTCGACGACTCCATCGACGTGGCGCGCCCCATCGGGCACTCGACCATCGAAGCCATGCGCATCGGCACCGTCATCGGCTTCGGCGGGATGATCCAGGCGCTGCTCGACGCCGTCCTGGATGAATTTGCGACCCGGGGCGAAACGCCGCCGCACATCCTGGCCACCGGCGGCTCCGCGGCGCTCCTGCGGCAACGCCTGAAAACGCCCTTCCGCCTCATCCCCGACCTCACCCTCCGCGGCCTCGCCGCCGCATGGGATTTGAACATGCAACCACGGCCTCCGGCGCATTCTCCGCAGAAGGCCGGCAACCAGTCGTGAGCATGCGTTTTGAAGCAGACTTGGAAGTCTGCGGTACGTCAGTCCGCCGGCGCTACATCAGTCCGCCCGGCGCGGCGGCATCTCGCGCCGGCGCGGCAGCGCCACGTACCGCAGGTTTCCAAACCTGCCCGGGCCGGAGGCCCGCGACCAGACCCATGCCCGCGACCAGACTCATGCCCGGAAACAAGCCCGCAAGCAGGCGTGAGTTTTGAAGCAGACTTGGAAGTCTGCGGTACGTCGGCAGGCGCTATGACTGGCCGGGCGGCGCGGAAGCGCCACCGTACCGCAGGTTTCCAAACCTGCTTCCGGTCCGGAGGCCCGCGACCAGACCCATGCCCGGAAGAAAGAAAGGCCGGCATCGCTTTGAATCGCAGCCGCCGGTTTCCGGCTTTCCGTGCCGGGGGTTTGCCGGGGGGGTTAGGTGAAGAATTTCAGTATCCGGCGCAGGGAGGCGGCGAGGGCGTCGATTTCTTCGGGGGTGTTGTAAATGTAGAAGCTCGCGCGCGTCGTGCTCGGGAGGCCGAGTTTTTTCATCAGCGGCTGGTTGCAGTGGTGTCCGCCGCGCAGGGCGATGCCGTCCTGGTCGGCGAAGGTCACGATGTCGTGGGCGTGCACGCGCTCGAAGGCAAAGCTCAGCGTGCCGCCGCGTTTCTCGGGGTCAACCGGGCCGAGGATGCGGATGCCGGGCAGTTCGCGCAGGAGCGCGTGGCAGCGGGCGGCGAGGGCGCGGTCGTGCGCGGCGATGGCGGGGCGGCCCAGGGCGTCGAGGTAATCCATCGCGGCGTGCAGGCCGATGGCGCCGGCGATGTCGGGCGTGCCGGCTTCGAAGCGTTCGGGGGCCGGTTTCCAGGTGCTGGCGGTGTATTCGACGGTGTTGATCATGCCGCCGCCGGTCTGCCAGGGGGGCATGGCGTCGAGGAGCGCGCGGCGGCCGTAGAGCACGCCGATGCCGGTGGGGCCGGCCATTTTGTGGCCGGAGAAGGCGAGGAAGTCGCAGCCGAGGGCGCGGACGTCGAGGGGTTCGTGGCCGATGGATTGCGCGGCGTCGATGAGGGTGAGCGCGCCGGCGGCGCGGGCGCGGGCGCAGAGGGCGGCGGCGGGGTTGATGGTGCCGAGGGTGTTCGAGATGTGGGTGAAGGCGAAGAGTTTCACTTGGGGGGTGAGGAGGCGGTCGAGGGCGTCGAGGTCGAGGCCGTGCACGGCGTTTTCACCGACGACGGGGACGAGGCGGAGGGTCGCGCCGGTGCGTTGGGTGATGAGTTGCCAGGGGACGAGGTTGGAGTGGTGCTCCATTTCGGTGACGAGCACGGTGTCGCCGGGGCGGAGGTTGGCGGCGCCCCAGCTTTGGGCGACGAGGTTGATGGATTCGGTGGCGCCGCGGGTGAAGATGATTTCGGCGGGGTCGGCGGCGTTGATGTAGGCGGCGGCGCGGGCGCGGGCGGCTTCGTAGCCGTCGGTGGCGCGCATGGAGAGGGCGTGGAGGCCGCGGTGGACGTTGCTGTTGTCGCGTTCGTAGTAGCGGGTGAGCGCGTCGATGACGGCGCGGGGTTTGTGCGTGGTCGCGGCGTTGTCGAGGTAGATGAGCGGTTTGCGGCCGATTTGCTGGTGGAGCGCGGGGAAGTCGTGGCGGATGCGGGCGTGGGTGTCGGGCATGGTGGAAATATAATGGGCGGAAGGCTGATGGGCGGAAGGGCTGATGGCAAGGGCGGGCGGCGGCGGACGGCGGGTGGCGACGGATGATGGTGTTGCGGGCGGCGGGTGGCAGGTGGGTGATGGCGGGCGGCGGGCGGCGGAGCCGCCCGGACCTATGGGCGGGAATGCCTGTGCCGCATGGGAGATATGGGAGATATGGGAGAAATAGGAGAAATGGGAGAAATGGGCGATATGGGAGCTTTCTCACGAACCCGCGACAGGGACGCTTGCCCCTTTTGGCTGGAGCCCCTTTGGCCGACGCCCATTTGGCCAGCGCCCCTTTGGCCGGCGCAGGTGCCGCGTTAAACCGGTTTTTCCTCCCGGAGCGCTTCGAGCGCGGCGTGCCAGGCGAGGGTGGCGCATTTGATGCGGGCGGGGAAGGCGTGCACGCCGGCAAAGGCGGCCATCTCGCAAAATTCTTCGGGGGCGCGGCCGGTTTTCACGATGGCGGCAAACTCCGCGCTGGTCGCTGCGGCTTCGGCGGGGGTTTTTTCCTTGAGCAGGGTGGTCATGAGCGAGGCGGAGGCTTGCGAGATGGCGCAGCCGGCGCCTTCAAAGGTGATTTCGGCGATGCGGTTGTCTTCGAGCCGGAGGTAAACCGTGCAGTGGTCGCCGCAAACGGGGTTGTCGCCGGTGGCGGTGCGCGTGGCGGCGGGCAGTTTGCGGCGGTTGCGGGGGCGTTTGTTGTGGTCGAGGATGACGGCTTGGTAGAGGTCGTTGAGTTCGCTCATGAAAATCGGAAACTCCCAAGGCTCCCAAAAACAAATCCCAAAGGACTCAAAGGCCCGGAGTCATGCGGCGCCAGGCGATCTTATTTTTCCGGCGATTCGGCGGGGGCTTCTTTCGCCGGAGGGCGGGGGGCGTTGAAGAATTTGCGGCGGACATCCCTCGTGGTGACGTAGAGAATCATGGAGAGCAGCAGCACCATGCAGATGCTTTGCGCGGTCATCACAAACCGGACGGGCAGCGGCTTCCCGCGCAGTTTCGCGATGGTGGCGAAAAGAATGTGCCCGCCGTCAAGCACGGGAATCGGGAGCAGGTTGAGCACGGCCAGGCTGATGTTGACGTAAATCATGAGCCCCAGCACGAACACGATGCCGAGCCGGGCGGCTTCCTGGATTTGGGAGGCGATCCCCACCGGGCCGCTCATGTGTTTGATGCCGATGCTGGAATGCGGGTTGAGCAGGGCGTTCAATATGCGCCAAGTCGTGGTGAAAACAGACTTGATTTGAATCCACGGGGGGATGTGCGCGATTTCGTCGTTCAATACATAAACACCATCCAGGCTCACGCCGATTTGATAATAGGGAGGAGTGGAGGTTTTTTGCGGACTTAATGTGACCGTGCCGGCCTGCCCGTCCCGTTTGTAGGCGAGCGTGACCGGAGCATCCTTTGTCCGGGCAATGGTGTCGCGGATGAAGCCGCCATATTGGACGGCCTGCGCATTGACATGCGTGATGATGTCGCCTTGCCGGAGCCCCGCCTTTTCCGCCGGGGAGCCAGCCGTGACTCCAGCGATTATAACTTGCATTTTCGGCTCAATCCCGATGCTGCGCAGGTCGTCAATGCCGAAGGAAACCATGACCGGGTAAACATCCACATCGAACACACGCCCGTCGCGCCGGAGGGTGAGCACGGCCTTCGGCTCGCCGTTTCCGCCCCGTCCCGCGCCTGTGAGCACGAGGTCGTTTATGTCGGAGAATGAGGCGACTTTTTTCCCGTCGATCGCGAGGATGATGTCATCCGCCCTTATCCCGGCGGCAAATGCGGGGCCGGGCACGGTATCGCCGTTGCCGAGGTTGATGGTTTCCCGGACCATGCCCACGCGATTCGTCTGTTCTCCGACAAGCACACGCTGGCCGACAACCCACACGATGCAGGCGAGCGCGAAGGCGAAGAGCACGTTGAACACGGCGCCGGCGGCGGCGACGAGCACTTTGTCGAGGTAGCCGGCGGGGGGGAGTTTTTCCGCCTCGGCGGAGGGGGCGCCCTCAATGGCGGCCATGTCGGCGAGTTGCGGGAGCGCGACGTAGCCGCCGAGCGGAATCCACGAGAGGCGGTATTCGACGCCGTCCCGTCCGCGCCAGCCGAGGATTTTCGGGCCGAAGCCGATGGAGAAGCGCAGCACTTTCATGCCGCGCCAGCGGGCGGCGAGGAAGTGTCCGAGTTCGTGGACGAAAATCGAGCCGCCGAAGAACAGGACGATCAGGAAAACGGCCCAGAGGTTGGAGAGGATGGCTTGGATGAATTGCATGCTGGGAGGTGAGTGCTCGGGAGGCGGAAGGATGCGGGATGCGTGGAAGGTGCGGAAGGTGTGGGAGGATGGAACGGCCGCCCATCGTGCGGAAAGTTATGACTGCGTCGAGACTGGAGCGTTCAAAGTGCGGTAAGTGTTCATGGGTGGGCACAAGCGATGCTCCGCCATGCTTCCCGCCCTCGTTCTCTTTCCTCTTTCTCTTTATCTTTCCTCTTCTTTCCTCTCTCGAAACGCCTCGGAAAACGAAAAGGGGATAAAATGAGAGAACGAGAATGAGTAAGAGAACGAGAACGAGAACGAGGAAAGATAAAAGATAAAGAGAAAGAAGAAAGAGGAACGATGAAGAGGATGGGAAACGAGAAACGATGGACGAAAACGAGAAAAAGACCGAGGCCCCGGCATCTCCCCGTGCCGCATCTTTTCCCTCCGCCCCGCCTCGCATCCTCCTCCCTCCCCCCCCTTCCCGCAAAATTCGGGAGGTCCAGACAGATATTGACCCTGAAAGGCATCAGGCAAGATGGGAGGCAAAAGCAGGATGGAAGGGTGGAGCTGATTATAATTTGCAATCGGTCATTCACGAACCAAGCAGGTGTTCATGAGCAGACCTCTTTTGACTGACGAGGACAATTTGAAATTTGCGCGGGGCTTGCTCCGCAGGGCGGAAAGTGCTTGGGAATTGCGCATGGCGCAAGCGGTTGTCGTGCCGGCGGACAGGGGGCTTTCGCTGGAGGCGACAGCGCAGATGCCGGGCGTTTCGACGCGCACGGTGCAAAACCTGCGCGACCGTTTGCACCGGTTTGCGCAAGGCGAGGAGGTGCGTGGCAAACGGGGTGGCCGGCATCATCAAAACAT
>JAITDF010000228.1 GCA_031282705.1 Opitutaceae bacterium
CCCGTCGCCCGCCCTCCGCCGCCCGTCGCCCATCGTCCATCGTCCATCGTCCATCGCCCGACACTTGCCGCCCGCCGCCCGCCGCCCGCCGCCCGCCACCCGCGCCTCCATCCTCGTCCTCGTGCTCATCACCCTCGTCGTGGTCGGCCTGGCCATGACCCTCTTCATCGAAAAAGCCTCCAACGACCTGCTCGTCGAAGTCCGGGCCAACGACGCCTCCCACCTCCGCCTCGAAGCCTACTCCGCGCTCGAAACCACGCTCGCCGTCCTGGAAGACTTCCGCGCCACCATCGGCGCGCTCCACAGCCCCTCGGAAGGCTGGGGCGACCCCCTCGGCTTCGCCGCCTACACCCCCGCCGAAGGCCGCGCCGTCGAAGTCGCCTTCATCGACGAAAGCGGAAAACTCCCCCTGCCCAACGTCGAACCCACCACCCTCGTCAACCTCTTCAAAGCCTGGGAACTCTCCCAAAACGACGCCGAAAAACTCGCCGACGCGCTCCTCGGCTGGATGCGCCCCGACTACATCCCCTCCGCCGCCGGCGCCCCGCAACCCGAGGACTACGAACGCGACGAAATCCCCTTCGCCCCGCCCGGCCGCAGCTTCCAGTCCTTCGACGAACTCGCCTCCATCGACTACGCGCGCGAAGTGTTTTACGACGAACACGGCAACCGCAACGAACTCTGGCACCGCTTCGCCGCCACCTTCTCGCTCTACAGCTACGACAATGCCAACATCAACGCCGCCCCCCCCGACCTCCTCGCCGCCCTCGGCGACCTCGACACCACCCGCCAGCAACAACGCATCCTCGACGACTTCCTCAACGGCACCGACAGCCGCGCCGGCGGCGCCGCCGGCTACTTCACCAGCGCCGCCGAAATCGCCACCCTCCTCGGCGGCGCCACCCCCGCCATCTCCCTCGGCGTCGAAATCAAAGCCCTCCGCATCATCGTCACCGTGCGCGAAGGCGAGTCGGTTTACCGCCTCAACACCCTCGTGGCCCCGCCGAAAGGCGCCACCCCCCCGAAATCCTGGGCCGAGACCGCCGAAACCGCCGCCGCCACCACCGCCGCCGCCGCCGCCGGCTCGCCCGGCAACAACCCCGCCCCCGCCGCCGCCACCACCGCCGCCGGCCGCGCCCCCGCCGCCGCAAACCCCGCCGCGCGCGCCGCCTCCGCCAGCGCCGCCACCACCCCGGACCTGAACTACCCCTGCACCTTCCTCGAAATCCGCGAAAATGATGTCATCCCCGCCACATCCACCATCGACAACCCCGCCGCGGACGACACCCTTCTGGCCCCGCGCATCCCGTAAACCACGCCACCAAAACCCATGCGACTTCCCGCGCTGAAATTCTCCCTCAAACCCCCGCCCCCCCGCGCCGTGCTGCTCCCCGACGACCAATTCTTCGTGCGCGCCGTCCCCGTCACCCCCGGCGCCACCCCCGCCGACGCCGCCGCCGAGGCCGCCCTCGCCCTCGAAGCCATCGCGCCCTTCCCCCTCGCGCAAATGTATCACGGCCACCACCACCGCCCCGGCGCCCGCCACGCCCTCGTCTTCGCCGCCTACCGCAAACGCTTCCCCGGCGACAAGACCGCCCCCTGGGCCGGCGCCGAAGCCGTGCTCCCCGCCTTCGCCACCCTCCTCGCCGCCCCCGTCAAACCCGCCACCACCCTCCTCCTCGCCACCCCCGCCGCCATGACCGCCCTCCACTGGCGCGACCCCGACGACGCCCCCTCCGCCGTGCTCACCCGCCCCCTGCCCCCCGACGACGCCGGCCCCCGCGCCCGCGAGGCCCTCCGCGACGAACTTTTGCGCGAAGCCGGCGAATCGCTCCACGTCAGGGAAACCGCCATCACCCCCGCCGACGACGACGGCTCGCTCAACATCGACGGCACCGACGCCGGCTACACCTTCCACGCCGGCCCCCTCGCCTCCACCTTCACGCGCGACGAACTCGACGCGCTCGACGTGCGCGACAAGGACGAAATCGCCCTCCGCCGCCGCGACCGCCGCCGCGACTTGCTCCTCTGGCGCGTGTTCCTCGGCGGCCTCGCCGCCCTCGCCCTCGCCCTCCTCCTCGAAGCCGCCATCGCCGCCGGCGGCATGTGGGAGAAAATCCGCCGGGAAATCGTGACCAAGCAGGCCCCCTACGTCGCCCAGATCGACCAGGCCAACGCCCTCGCCACCCGCGTCGAGGACATCTCCACGAAACGCCTCCTGCCCTTCGAGATGATCGACATCGTGAAGGCGAAACGCCCCCGCTCCGTGCTCTACACCCGCGTGACCACGCGCGACCTCTACACACTCGAAGTCCAGGCACGCACCAACATCCCCAACGACCTGCTCGCCTACCGCGCCGCCCTCAACGCCATGCCCGAACTCGCCTCCGTCGCCATCGAAGACCAGACCTCGCGCAACGGCATCACCACCTTCCGCCTCATCCTCGCCTTCAAGCCCGAAGCCGTGCGCCCCGCCGCCCCCCCCGCCGCCGACCCCGCCGGCGACGGAAAGGAAGGCGAACCCGAACCCGGCTCCCCCGAAGCCTTGGCCGCCGCCCGCTCCAGCCGCCTCACCCCGCCGCCCGGCACCGCCCCGACCATGTCGGAAGCCTTCCGCCCCCCGCCCCCCGCCCCCGGCATCAGCGCCGGCGGCGGTGGCACTGGCGTCGGCGGCGCCGCCAGCGGAGACGGAGACGCCGCCGCACCCGCCGGCCCCGGCGCGCCGCCGCCCGCGGGCCAGCCCGGTCCGCCGCCGCCGTCCCCGCCGCCCGAGGACGGAACCGGCGCGTTCGCGCCTCCCGTGAACGCGCCCCCCGTGAACGCGCCCCCCCTGCAAGCCGTTCCCGGTGGAGGTGTTTTGCATACCGTGCAAGCCGGCGAAACCTTCGCGCAAATCGCCCGCGCCTACGACGTGTCCGCGCGGGACCTGGCGATGGCCAACACCATCACGGACCCACGCCGCCTGCACGTCGGCCTGCAACTTGTCATCCCGCCGAAAACCGAAACCACCGCCGCTCCGATCACCGCCGTTCCGGCCACCGCTGCTCCGATCACCGAAGTCCCTTCCGCCCCATGAAAGCCTTTTTTCTCAGCCGCCTCTTCCGCGAAAAAATCCTGCTCGTCGGGCTCGTGCTCGTCGCCGCCGCCATGTGGCTCTCCAACGCGGGCGGGCGGGCCGCGACGCTCTGGAAACAATTCCGGGCCACCTCCGGCACGCTCGCCATGCAACGCGTCACGATCGAGGCGAAGGACATGATCAAGGCGCGCGCCGAAGCCGCCATCGAGCAGCTCGACCCCGCGCGCACCTTCGACCGCGTGCGCCTCCAGTCCGAACTCGACACCATCGCGAACCGCGCCGGCATCCAGAACAAATCCATCGGCGACGCCCACACCGAGCGCGTGGAGCAAGTGGCGGTGAACAGCGCGCAAGTCACCATCCGCAACGTCGATTACGCCTCGCTGGTGAAGTTTTACGAGGAGCTGAAAACCCGCTCCCCCTACATCAGCATCGAGCAGTTCAACATCTCCGCCAACACCGCCAACCCCGCGCAGCTCCTGGTGCAAATCCGCGTCTCCTCGGTCGAAATCGCCCGCTGAGCGACGTGGCCGGACAAACCTTTCGACTGCCGTCGCGCGCCGCCGGCGTCCCGCAGACTCCCAAGTCCACACGGCGGAGCTGGAGTTGCGGCGGAGTGGCGGCACTTGGTTGCGCGGCGCCGACGTAGCGCAGACTTCCAAGTCTGCTTCAAGACTCACGCCGTGTCGCGGGTTTGTTTCCGGGCCTGGATTTTCTGCGGGCCTGGGTTTTTGCGGACCTTCGGCCCGGAAGCAGATCTGGAAACCTGCGCTACGTGGCGACGACGCGCCAGCGCGAGACGCTGCCACGCCGGCGTCGGGAGTTCCAGACAGATATTGACCCTGGAAGGCATCAGGCAGGATGGGAGGCAAAAGCAGGATGGAAGGGTGGAGCTGAGGGGCGTTTTTTGCGAGCAGTTGAAGCGGGGGTTGGTTGGAACGGGAGCGGTTGCCGCGGGCGAAGTTGAAGAAGTGCCGGCAGGTGGCGGCGGCGGCAAGGAAGTGTTGAGGGCCGTGGAAGGCTTCGAGGTCGAAGAACTCGCTTTCAATGGTGGCATGGGAGCTTTCGACATCGGCGTTGCAGTTGGGTCTGGCGGGCGGGTTGAAGCGGTGGTGCGCATCGGCGGCGAGGATGGAGCCGTGGAAGGAGTCTGGACGGTAATGGAC
>JAITDF010000231.1 GCA_031282705.1 Opitutaceae bacterium
CTGATGGGACGCGGAAGAGGATTTGCTGCGTGTTCGGGGAGCGCACGCGTCCCGCGTGCTGTGTTCGGCGGGCCGCCGGCAACGGGTCGTCCGGAGGGGGTTGGCGGGCCGCCCAAGCCCTTCGGTCGAACCGTGTCCGGCGGGACGCCGAACACAGCACGCGGGACGCGTGCGCTCCCCGAACACGCAGCAAATCCTCTTCCGCGTCCCATCAGTTAACAAACTTGGTTCGTCGCTATTTTCGGTGACTGTTATTCCGTAAAAATGCCCGATGTGGAGGGTGACGCCTCAGGCGGGGCATGGCATGGCGCGGAAAGCCCTATAGACATGTTGCCCCGGGGCAACATGTCTATAGGGCTTTCCGCCCGCTTGCCTGACGGGAGCAGGATGCTCCCGCCACTTTGGGGCGGCGCGCTTTGCGCGCCGTCTGGCAAGCGGGACGCTCGCCCTACACCTCGATCAGGCAAGCGGGACGCTTGCACTGCTTTGGCCTCCGCGCCTCCGCGCGGGACATGACCTACTCCGGCAGCGGGACGTGCGGCTCGCAATCGGCGTCGTAGTTGATGCCGGGGAGCCCGAAGCCGAAGAGACGGAGAAACTCGGCGCGGTAGCCCTCGATGTCGGTGAGCGCGGCGAGGTTTTCCGTGGTGACTTGCGGCCAGATCTTCGCCGCCTCGGCCTGCACGTCGGGGCGCATCTCCCGGTCGTCGATGCGGACGCGTCCGCCGTCGTCGAAGGCGGGCGCCGCGCCGTTGTATAATTGCGTGGCGAAGAGGCGTTGCATCTGCCCGATGCAGTCTTCGTGAAGGCCCTTTGCCTTCATGATTTTGTAGAGGATGGAAATGTAGAGCGGGACGACGGGGATGGCGGAGCTGGCCTGCGTGACGAGCGCCTTGTTCACCGAGATGAGGGCGCGCCCGCCGCCGCGGGTCTTGAGGGTGGCGTCGATTTTTTTCGCGGCGCGTTCGAGGTCGAGCTTGGCCGCGCCGATGGTGCCGTTTTTATAGATGGGCCAGGTGACTTCGGGGCCGATGTAGGAGTAGGCGACGGTGGTCGCGCCGGGGGCGAGCACGCCGGCTTCGAGCAGGGCGTCGATCCACATTTCCCAGTCCTCGCCGCCCATGACGGCGACGGTGTCGGCGATCTCGGCCCCGGTGGCGGGCGCGATGGTGATGTCGGAGACGAGGCCCTTGTCGGTATCGACGGTCCTGGCCGTGTAGGCGGCGCCGATGGGCTTGAGGCAGGATTTGTGCGTGGCGCCGGTGCGCGGGTGCGTGCGGCGGGGCGAGGCGAGCGAATAGACGACGAGATCGACCTGGCCGAGGCCGGCTTTGATGCGGTCGATGGCCTGCCGCTTGACGGCGTCGGAAAAGGCGTCGCCGTTGATGTTTCCGGCGTGGAGGCCGGCGTCGCGCGCGGCGCGGGTGAAGGCGGCGGAGTTATACCAGCCGGGGGTGGCGAGGCGCCCGTCCCCGGAGGGGCGCTCGAAGAAGACGCCGAGGGTGGCGGCGCCGGAGCCGAAGGCGGCGGTGATGCGGGAGGCGAGGCCGAAGCCGGTGGAGGCGCCGAGGACGAGCACTTTTTTCGGGCCGTCCCCGACGGGGCCTTTCGACTTCACGAAGTCGATTTGCCGCCGGACATGCGCGGCGCAGCCGGCGGGGTGCGCGGTGATGCAGATGAAGCCTCGGACTTTGGGTTTGATGATCATGGCGGGGGCAGAGGTTTGGAAATGGACGGCGGGGCGTCGAGAAAAGAAAAACCATCACGCCGCCCCGCCCAGGCGGTCGCCCATGCGCGCGTAGGTTTCGCGGCACTCGCGGCTTTGCGCGACGAGGTCGGCGTCGAAGTTTATCCGCCCGCGCTCGAAAAGCGTGATCACGCACGAGCCGCCGAACTTGAAAAGCCCCTTCTCCGCGCCTTTCGCCACGGCGCGGCCCTCCACATACAGCTGCATGATGGAGCCGACGTTGGTGGCGCCGATTTCGAGCATCGCCACCGTGCCGAACTCCGGGGCCTCCAGCAGCGTGAGCATGCGTTTGTTTTGCACGAGGTAGCCGATGTTGCGGCGCAGGGCGACGGGGCTCACCGAATAGAGAGACCCGTTGAGCAGGCGCGCCTCGCCCGGCGTGCCCGCGCAGGGGAAATGGAAGCGGTGGTAGTCCACCGGGCACAGCCGCGAGATGAGCATCGCGCCGCCGGCGAACCGGCGCGCCAGCCTTTGCCCGGCCTCCGGCAGGGCGCCCTCGCCGAGCAGGCCGGCGAGCGTGAATTTCGCGCCCTTCACATAAAATCCGTCCGCCGCGTCCACGTCGGGAAACGCCAGGTGCCGCCCGTCCGCCGGGAACACCGCCACGCGCCCGCCGGCGGCGATGGGGCGCGCCTCGCGTTTCAGTGCCCGCGAGAAAAACTCGTTGAACGTGCGCATCTCGTAGATCGACTTGGCGAACTCGTCGGCATCGAGGTTGTATTTCACGACGAACGGGAAAATCTTCGAGCCGCTCCAGCGGCGGCTCATGCGCCGCCCGTAATACCACGAGAAGAATTTCCGCTTCACCAGCGCCCAAAGCAGGAGGCGCCCGACCGGGTTTTCATAGACGAGGCGCATCCACGTTTCGCCGTAGATGTCCTCGGTTTCGATTTGCTTCGTGTAACGGTTGAAAAACTGGATGGGTTCGCGGGCCATGTCGGGAAGGGGGAAAATACGCGCCCAGCATCGCCCGCCCGCCGCGCGGCGCGCAATGCGGAAAACGCGCCTCCCTCCAACGGATGCCGGCCCCTCCGCCATTTTGAACGGATTTTTCCTCTTTCTCCCGGCCCGCGCCTGGCCAAAAGGAAGGGAAAAAGGAAAAGGAAGCGGAGCGATCCCTCCCAACCTTCCCATTTCTCCCACCCCCTTCTCCCATCCTGACGAAAGAGGAACGAGAATGAGGAACTGATGTTACGCGGCGGCCAGGCTTTTGGCAGGCTTTTGGTAGGGCGGTGACGGCGCGACCCCCACCGAGTGTCGAGGGGGTAGGCGGGCGGGGTCG
>JAITDF010000246.1 GCA_031282705.1 Opitutaceae bacterium
CAGAAGATCGGGGATCGGCATCCGGAGGCGGGGAAAAGCGTCCGCCGTCCGGTGGACGCGAGTGCTTTGCCGCGGTGGTCCGGGGAAATTGCGCATGTCTAAATGGGAGGGGAAGCATAGTGATTCAGGTCGGATTTAGTTTCACAATGTGAATTATTGATTTCGTCAAGTAAAATAAAAAATTTCTTCATCATTTATGCATGCCACACGAAACCAAGGTCTTTTTACACCGAAAACGAGGCATCAGACAACCTGGCCGCCGACGGGGGGCCGGGTGCATTTGTGGCCGTAGGAGGCAGGACACCGAAAAAGGAGGGACTATTTTGGAGGCGAAAGACATAAGAGGAGGAAAAACGGGATGATTCCGGATGGATTTGTGTCCATGCCCCGATCCTCACTCCAGCGGTCCGCTCGAGAAAAACATCGAGCCGTATCGGACTTTTAAGGCACTGCGTCAACTGAAATGGCGGCGAGTGGACGGCCTTCCGATTTTCGTTTCACATTGTGGACTATTGTTTATGGAAACCAAAATGGATTCGACTTTCTTGAAACCGCCCGCATCACCACTTGGCACGCTTTCATGAAAATTCCATCTCCATTGGCCCGGCTTCCTTTTTTCCTGCCGTCCGTCCTGTTTTTGTCCGCGTGCATTTCCGATTCCGTGCCACCCACCGACGTGACTGTCGCTGCCGAGCGGTCCAGGGCGTCGCCGGGTTTTGAGCCGCCGACCGCGGAGGCACCGATGTATTACGCCTTCCGCTCCGTCGGCGGGGTGGAGCTCGGCGCCATTTATGCGGGCGGGCAGATTCCGCCCCGCGACGAGGTTGAGCCGTTGGTGGAAAAGGCGCTCGCCAGCCAGCACTACCTCAAGGCGGGCAGGGGTACCCCGCCGCCGGCGCTCGTCATCGCCTGCTCGTGGGGCAGCATCAACGCGGAGGACGGCGGCCGCCGCACCCGCGAACGCATGCTGTCGCTGGTGACCACCAATAAAATGAACTTGGAAGAGGGCAGCGCGGACCTCGCCCGCAATCCGCCCAACCTGGACGATGGGCGTTACTTTCTCGTGGTTGCCGCCTTCGACCGGGCGGAACTCAAGGCCGGCAGGAAAAAAATGCTCTGGCGCGCCAAGCTCAGCACCGAAAGCGCAGGCACCACGCTGACGGAAATGCTCCCCGCCCTCCTCAATGCCGGCGCGGATTTCTTCGGGCAGGACGGCTTGCCGTCCGTGCTTGATGGCAAGCTGAAGGACGGGGTCGTCACCATCGGCGAGGCGGAGGTGGTGCCGGACAAGACGCAAAACGCGCCGCCGGGAAACAGCCAGTCCCCCGCCAAAGACACGCCGCAACCGGGTCGCGCCGCGGACTGACTCCCCGCGCGCCGGCCGGACGCCCGCTCACATGGTGCCATTCTTGAAATAAAATGCCGCCACGCCCGGCACATCGGCCTTTATGGCAAAAATCGCGCCGGCCAGCGGCTGGCGCGCAAGCTCATCCGCCCTGAGGCTGGCGCGCGCCGTCGTGACAAAGAGCGTGCGCAGTCCCGGGCCCCCGAATGCGCAGGAGGTCGCATGCGTGACCGGCAGCGCATAATGGCAAAGCAGTTTCCCCGTGCGCGGATTCCAGCGCGTGACCGCGCCTCCGCCCCAGAGCGCCACCCACAACATTCCCTCCGCGTCGATGGTCATCCCGTCGGGCAATCCCATGCGCTCCGGGATTTCGACCGCCACCCGGCGGTTCCCCATCACGCCGTTTCCAAGGTCGTAATCAAAGACGCTGACCGCCCGTGTCGGCGTGTCGATGTAATACATGCGCGAATGGTCGGCGCTCCACGCCAGCCCGTTGGAAATGGACACGTTGGACAGCAGCCGCCTCGACCGCGCAAACAGTCCCTCGCGGGAATGCTCAAACACATAAAGCGAACCCATCCCCGCCTGTCCCGCCAGGGAAACCGTCCCGGCCACAAACCGGCCCGCCGGATCGCATTTGCCGTCGTTGAACCGGGTGGTTTCGGGGTCATGCCCTTCGGGGCATGCCACGTCTCCCGTCCTCCCGCTCGCGGTGTCCAGCATCGCCACGCCGCCGCCAAGCGCGAGCAGCAGGCCGCCGCTTTCCGCCGGCACGACCGCGCCTACCAGGGAATCCAGCGTCCAGCATTCACTCGTCCGCGTTGCCGGATTCAACCGTCCGACCCGCTGCCCGAGGATGTCAACCCAGAGCAGCGCCCCTGCGCGCGCGTCCCACAATGCGCCCTCGCCCAGGACCGCGTGCACATTCATTACAAATTCCAATTCGGGTTCGACAGGTTTCATACGGGGAGAAAAAGATGCATGGGAAGTGCTCCGGCACGAAGCCCGGACAAAGATAGGGACGATTTGAATGGCTCTCAAGTATTTTGTTTGACGAAACTGTCATTTCGTTTTGTGAAACTATTTTTCCGATTAAAGCCGCCCCGTCTCCGCTATCTCCACGCGGGGCCATTCCGCGCCATCCCGCTCCACCCTCTCCCATGCACACCACCATCCTCCCAAAACATTCCAGCCTCGCGTTCGCCTTGTGCGGCGCGCTTCTCACCTCGTGCGGGCCGGGCGGGAAAGCCGCCCCGCGCGAGTCCGGCCAATGGCCCGAAGGCCGGTCGCCGAGCGAGGTCGGCGGACGCGTCGTCGAGACCTTTCTCTCGAATCCCTTCCGCATTCACAAGGCGAGCGGCATGATTCACTATGTTGAGACCTGCGCGTGGCAGGGCGCGCTCCGTTTCGCAAAACAAACCGGCGACGCCGTGCTCATGGAGCACCTCGTGCGGCGTTTCGACCCGCTCTTCGGTGATCAGGCGCACTATGTCTCGAAGCCGCTCAACGTTGACACCACCGTCTTCGGCTCCGTGCCGCTTGAGCTTTACCTGCGCACCGGCGACAGGCGTTTTCTCGACATCGGCATCGGGCTCGCCGATGCGCAATGGACGGCCCCCGCCGACCAAGGCAGGCTCGACGACATCGCGCGCGAAGCCGTCGCGCGCGGGCTGAGCTGGCACACGCGTTTTTGGATCGACGACATGTATATGATCACGATGCTGCAAACTCAGGCATATCGCGCCACCGGTGACAGGAAGTATCTCGACCGGGCCGCCCTCGAAGCCGCCGCCTACCTCGACAAACTCCAGCAACCGAACGGCCTCTTCCACCACGCGCCCGACGCGCCTTTTTTCTGGGGCCGCGGCAACGGCTGGTTTGCCGCCGGCATGTCCGAGCTGCTCCGCGCGCTCCCCGCCGATCACCCCGGACGCGCCCGCATCATGGCCGGCTACCAAAAGATGATGGCCACGCTCCTCCAGCATCAGGACGCGGGGGGCAGGTGGCGCCAACTCATCGACGACCCCGCCTCGTGGCAGGAATCGTCCTGCACCGGGATGTTCACCTACGCGTTCGCAACCGGCGTGAGGCACGGCTGGCTCGACGCCGCCACCTACCGCCCCGCCGTCCGCAAGGGCTGGCTCGCCCTCGCCGGCTGGCTTGAGCCCGACGGGCGCATCCGCGACGTGTGCGAAGGCACCAACGCGCGCAACGACCGCAACCACTATCTCAACCGTGGGCGCATCACCGGCGACCTGCACGGCCAGGCCCCCGTCATCTGGTGCGCCAACGCGTTGATGGAATAGCTGGCCAGCTCCGCGTCCTCCACCCTCCCTCCATTCCCGCCATCACGCCTGGCCACGGGCATTTTGCTGGCCTTTGGCCCGGGCAGGTTTGGAAACCTGCGTTACGTTACGCTGCCGCGCCATCAGCCAGTCGTAACGCAGACTGGGGAAATTGCTGAACAGGTATTTGAGACAGCTCCTTCGTTGGGGGGCTACTTCGGCTGTTCGATCGCGATGACTTTGCCGTCCTTGAACTGCACGCGGGCCATTTCCTCGATGCGGGTGCGGTAAACCGGTTCGTGGATGGGCACGTAGTAGGCGATCCAGCGTTTCGATTGCGGGTCGTAGCTCATGTGCCGGCGATAACCGACAAAGAGCGTGCCGGCGTATTCCTGGTAATAGTTGTTGTAGATCCACGTGGTGTCCGCCCCGCCGGAGGTGACTTTTTCCTTCACGTGGTCGGGTTTGCCGAGCGCCATGTAAACCATGTCGATCGTGTAATCGAGCCCGACCACGCCTTTGCGGATGCTGGCTTGTTCCTCGGGCGTGAGGGTGTCGAAAACGGAGGCTTTTTCCTTGATGCGGCTGCCGACGGTGCTGCATCCGGCAAAAACAAGCGCAAGCAGCGAAGCGGCGAGCATGGCGGTGATGGGAGCGGTTGTTTTCATGGGGGAAATGACCTGTGGAAATGGGATGCGTTCCTCGTGGCGTCGCCAAAGACTCGCATCCTGCGCACCTCCCAAAAAAACGCCCGGAGACTGCAAGGTTCTTAACGTCCTTATTTTTAATTTGTTAACTGATGTTACGCAGTCGGCAGATTTTGGCAGGGCGGTCTCGCCGAGACCGCCGTCGTTTGCCTCGTGGTGCTCGCGGCGGTCTCGGCGTGTATTGTCCCGCTAAGGGGGTGACACTTTTGCAGTGTCCC
>JAITDF010000265.1 GCA_031282705.1 Opitutaceae bacterium
TCCGACGCCGGGCCGCTGCGCGTGTCGCCCGCCGGCGTCACCGCCGCGCCTGGCGGGGAAGTCATGCTGAAGCTCTCCGGCCCCGTCGGGAAAAGCCCCCCCGCCGCGCATTCGTCCGACACCGCCGTCGCGACCATCGAAGTCACCGCGAAACGCATCCTCGTGCGCGCCGTCTCGCCGGGCCGGGCGATGCTGAGCCTGCGCGCCGGCGACAACTTTGTCACCGTCCCCGTGCTCGTCCGCCGCGAACTGCCCGCCGGCGCCGAAATCGCCCCCCTCTCCGGCCCCGGCGCCGACGACCCGCACCCCATCGACGCCGTGGTGAACAAAAACCTCCGCGCCCTCGGCCTCGCGCCCTCCGCCCTCTGCACCGACGGGGAATTCCTGCGCCGCGCCTGCCTCGACCTGATGGGCGCGCTGCCGCCGCCGGAAAAGGCGCGCGAATTCCTCGCCGACCCCGCGCCCTCGCCCGCCAAACGCGCCGCGCTCGTGGACTGGATTTTCACGCGCCCCGAATACGCCGACTACTGGGCCATGAAATGGGGCGACGTGCTCCGCGTGAAAAGCGAGTTCCCCAGCAACCTCTGGCCCAACGCCGTCCAGACCTACCACGCCTGGCTGCGCGACGCCGTCGCCGCCAACAAACCCTACGACCGCCTCGTGCGCGAACTCCTCCTCACCCCCGGCAGCAACTTCCGCGACCCGCCCGCCAACTTCTACCGCGCCATGCAAAAACGCTCGCCCGAAAACATCGCCTCGCTCGCCGCCGTCGCGTTCATGGGCGCGCGCCTCGAATTCGCCCCGGAGCAAAAATTCGCCTACGAATCCTGGAACCGCGACCAATCCCTCGGCCTCGCCGCCTTCTTCAACACCCTCGGCTACAAAAAAACCGGCGAGTGGAAGGAGGAAATTGTTTTCTTCAAACCAAACTGGCCCGCCTACCGCGCCCCCGCAATCGAAGGCGCCGGCGCCGATTCCGTCCGCGTGAAAAAACCCGCCGGCCGCGACCAGCGCATCCGCGAGCGCCGCGCCGCCAGGCAGGCCGGCAACGCCGCCGCCGCCGCCGACCCAAACATCGTCCCCCCCGCCTTCCCCGACGGCGCCCCCGTCACCTACGCCGCCAACAAAAACCCCCTCCGCCTCTTTGCCGACTGGCTCACCGCGCCCGCAAACCCCTGGTTCGCGCGCCACGCCGCCAACCGCCACTGGGCCGCCCTCTTCGGCCGCGGCATCACCTCGCCCGTGGACGACGTGCGCCCCTCCAACCCGCCCTCCAACCCCGAACTGCTCGACCTGCTCGCCGCCCGCCTCGTCGAAAACAAATACGACCTGCGCGACCTCCTCCGCTTCATCGTCACCTCCCAAACCTACCAACGCTCCAGCCACCGCGACGACACCAACCGCGACGACACCCAAAACTACTCCCACTACCGCCCCCGCCGCCTCGACGCCGAGGTGCTCGCCGACGCCATCGGCGCCCTCACCGGCGCCTACGAGGCATTCTCCAGCCGCATCCCCGAGCCCTACGCGTTCTGGCCCGCCGACTTCCGCGCCGTGCAAAACCCCGACACCTCCGTCACCACCAGCTTCCTCGACACCTTTGGCCGCCCCGCGCGCGACACCTCCTTTGAATACGAACGCAACCGCGACCCCTCGATGGCCCAAGCCCTCTGGCTCCTCGACTCCGCCGACTTCAACAGAAAAATAAACCGCGGCGCCGGCGGCGTCGCCACGCTCTACAAAAAACACGCCAAAGACCTCCCCGCCCTCGCCGACGAAATGTATTTGACCACCCTCTCCCGCCACCCGACCCAAACCGAAAAAACCGCCATCGCCCGCCACTACGAACAAGCCGGCAAAGACAAACTGAAAGCCACCCAGGACCTCGCCTGGGCTTTGATAAACACAAAAGAGTTTTTATATAACCACTGAAACCATCCCGGACCGGGCAGCCACGACACCCCGCCCGACTTAAAATCGACTTATATCGACTTATATCGATTTTATATTCGACTCAAAAACACCCGCCCGCTCACCCGCCGCCGCCCGCTCACCGCCGCCACTCACTCACCCGCCGCCACCACCACCCACCCGACCACCATGCCAACACCCGCCCGCTCCCCGCGCGCCCCGCTCTGCTCCGACCCGCTCTGCACCGCGCACGACCACGCCGCCGACGCCGCCTACCGCCGCGCCTTCGACCTCCTCAACCGCCGCGACTTCCTCCGCGTCGGCGCGCTCACCATCGGCGGCCTCGCCCTCGCCCCGTATCTCCGCGCCGCCCCCGCCAAACCCGCCGCCGCCGCCCGCGCCAAGGCCATCATCCAGGTCTTCCTCTTCGGCGGCCCCTCGCACACCGACACCTTCGACCCCAAGCCCGCCGCCGGCCCCGACATCACCGGCCCCTGGCGCAAGGCCATCGGCACCAACGTGGACGGCATCCAGATCAACGAACTGCTCCCCCTCACCGCCAGACAAGCCGACAAATACACCATCGTCCGCGGCCTCACCCACCGCACCAACGGCCACGAAACCGGCGTCTATATGATGCAAACCGGCACCGACCCCTCCGCCGGCCTCGTCTATCCCGCGATGGGCGCCGTCATCGCCTGCAAAATGGAGGAGGCCGGCCTCCTCAAAGGCAAATCCCTCCCCGCCTACATGACCGTGCCCGTCGCCCTCGGCCGCTTCTCCGAGCCCGGCTTCCTCGGCCCCCGCTACCGCACCTTCGTCCCCGGCAACCTCTCCGACCCGCTCAAAGACGACGAACGCCGGCGCCTCAAAAACCGCGACCGGCTCCTCGCCGAACTCGACGCCTTCGGCCACTCGGAAAAAGACCTCTTCGAGGAAGCCGACTACTACCACGACCAAGCCAGGGAAATGGTGCTCGGCGAAACCCGCGAGGCGTTTGATATTTCCAAGGAACCCGAAGCCGTCCGCAAACTCTACGGCGACACCGAATTTGGCCGCTCCTGCCTGCAAGCGCGCCGCCTCGTCGAACGCGGCGTCGCCTTCGTCACCGTCAACATGCGCGGCTGGGACACCCACCGCGACCAGGCCGACCGCTACAAAAAACTCATGCCCGAACTCGACCGCGGCTACTCCGCCCTCCTCGCCGACCTCGCCCGGAGCGGCCTCCTCGACACCACCATCGTCACCTGCGGCGGCGAGTTTGGCCGCACGCCGAAATTCATGACCGACCCGCCTTGGAACGGCGGCCGCAACCACTACGGCGCCGCCTTCAGCTGGACCGTCGCCGGCGGCGGCTTCAAGGGCGGCCAGGTCATCGGCGCGACCGACAACCGCGGCGAAAAAGTCATCGAACGCCCCACCGCCCCGTGGGACCTCTCCGCCAGCATCTACCAACTCGTCGGCGTTGACCCCGCCGGCACCCTCCCTCACCCCAGCGGAGTGACGGCCCCGGTCGTCCCGCCCCCGCCCGCCGCCAAAGCCGCCCCCGGCGCCAAACGCAGCGCCGGCGGCACCAGCGACGTAAACGTCGCCACCTCCGGCATCCTCAAGGAAATCATAAAAACCTGACCGCCAGGCAGGGCAGGCATCCCGCTTGCCTTTATGGAACGCGGACAGCCTGTCCGCCTTCTGCCAGGACGGACAGCCTGTCCGCGCTCCATGCCACCACGCCTCCCCGCCGCCACCGCCGCCTCCCCACCGCGGCACCCGCCGCCACCGGCACCGGTGCCGATGCCAACATAAACCCGGTCGCCCGTTATTATTGGAACCGCTCCGACAACAAGCCTGGTATTCAGTCAACCTTCAATAGTCGGATAAAGTCGATGGAGTTTGATGCGGGCATTATCGGTGGTGAAGCGCCAGCGGATGACTTGGTTGGCGTCGTTGCGCTGTCGCTGCCATGCGGCGACCTCCGCGCGCATTTGTTCGATGTCGGGGATGCGCCGGTCCAGACATTGCCTGGTCTGGCTGTGATTTCTATTTCCGCCATGTTCAACCAGCTCCCATGCCTGGGCGTATATACAAACTCAAAGCGTTCCAGCAGCGCCCGCGCCCGCGCCGGCGGCAGGCTCTCATGGACCGAGCCGGCGGTGTGTGTGTT
>JAITDF010000419.1 GCA_031282705.1 Opitutaceae bacterium
CGGTCTCGCCGAGACCGCCCTACCAAAAGCCTGCCAAAAGACTGGCTGCCGCGTCCCATCAGTTATTCATTCCGCCACCTTGCGTCCGGCTGAACAGATGCTCTCGATGCGAAGCTCGGCATGGGCGTGCGCATGGGTGAAATCGGGGGCGATTTTTAGTGTATGCGGGCCATCGTCGAGACGGTCGGACAGGACGGTCCAGGCGAAAAGGTTGCCGGCGCCGGAGGCGGGCGAACTGAAGCGGGCGCTGTCAATATTCCAGAGGCACGGGTCCTTGGCCTTGGAGGCGGGTTGGGGGACAGGTTTTCCGTCAATCCACACACGGAAGGGCGGGGTGAGCGGGTTGCGTTCTCCAAAAAGGGCGGCAAAGGAGCCGTGAAACACGGTTTCAAGCGGGGCGGCTTCCACGCCGTCCTCCGGTTTCGCGGCGCAGGCGACATCGCCCATCCAGCGGCTGGAAAGGCCGTCGAACCACATTGACGTGCGGTAGGTTTTGGCGCGCACCCAGCCGGCAGGCAGCGCGGCGTCCACGAGGATTTTGCGTTCGTGGCGGGAATATAAATCGGGGTGGATGGTCTTTTCGGGGAGGGGCGCAGGGGCGGCGGCGCCGGCGGCGGCTTCCTCGTAGGCGGCGCGGGCGGCTTCGAAAAACAGGGCGTAGCCGGGGTCGTCGGGGTGGATGCGGTCTTTTCCAAACGGATAAAGTTGGGCGGGTGTGACCTCGCCGCGGGCGATCGCGGCACGGGCGGTGGCGATGGTGTCGGCGGGGACGAGGCCGTGGGCCCCGGCGAGCGCCTTGTGCGCGGGGTATCGCGGCGGGATGAAATCGCGCTCCTTCGTCATCTCGGGGTGGCCGCACATGAGCACGGGGACAATCGCCGCGCCGGATGCGCGGAGGTCGCGCAGGATGCGCTCGTAGGACGCCAGCGGCGGCACATCGCTGCCGTAGATATTGTCGTTCACCGTGAAATCGAGAAACACGAGGTCGGGCTTGCGGGAGAGGACATCGCGCTCCAGTCGGAAAATCCCCAGTTGTGAACCGGTGCCGCCGATGGAGGCGTCGTGAAACACAAACGACGCGCGCGGGTATTTGTCGCGGAGCCAGCGCGCGGTGAGCGCCCGGAAGCTGGTTGTCTGCGGGTCGCTGGCGTTGGCGCCCCAGGTAAGCGAGCCGCCGAAGAAAACGACGGTCAGCGGCATGCCTTTTCCGGCCTTGGCCGCGAAATCGGCCACCGTGGAAAGCGGAGTCATGGGTGGATTTTGTTTTTTATATTCCCCCGCACCGAGTGCGAGCATCAACAGGGGGATGGAGGCGAGTGCCTTGGGACAGGAATGCATGATGTTGGGAGGACGGAGGGCAAGGGAGTCGGACATGGTGGACTGCCGCAAAATTGGATTTTGCGATACCGCTTGCGAGACTGGACAGAAAACATACAGACGGGAAAAATTGAAAGTTGGAGCGGAAGCCGGCGCCTAATTTTTAGCTTCAACTTCCACCCAGTCGAAGAAGGCCGCCGTGGATGGGCCGGCGCCTTGTCCGCGGCGGGTGGCGTAGAGGCCGATCATCACGCCGGTGAAGCCGCCGGCGACTTCCGTGCCCAGGTAGCGGGACTGTGCGGTGCCAAGCAAAACCTCGCTGCCGGCGTTGCCGTCACCGGCGAGAAGGAAACGATAGCTGTCGGAGACCGATTCGATGCGGAGCCGGACGGGGGCGTCGCCGGGAAGCGGCAGGCTGCCTCGTTCGACGGTCATGTCGCCGACCCGCAGCCGCAGCGCAAGCCGGCGGCCGCCAGCGCCGCCGGCGACGAAAAAATCATAATGGTGGTTGTTATTCATAAAAACGGTCATGCCGGCCTCCCCGCCCTCGCGCGCGGGGATGAAATCGAGCAGGGTTTCCATCCGAAAAACATATTCTGTCTGGCGGCGCAGCACGCAGGCGGGCGAGGCGGGCTCGTCGAGCGTCTCGGCCCCGCAGGCGAGGGCCAGCCAGCCGGGGCGGCGGGTGAGCGAGTAGTATTCGGGATGCGGGTTGCGCAGGTGCTGCCAGTGAAACGCCAGCATGGGTGCGTCGAAATCGTCGCGGGCGGGCGCGGGCGGCCAGGGGCGGCGGGGCGGTGCGGGCGCGGCGACTTCGAGGCCGAGCGTGCCGGTGCCGTTGACGACAGGCCAGCCATCGGGCGTCCAGGCCACCGGCGCGAGAAATGTCTCCCGTCCCAGACCGTGGACTTTTGGAAAACGGGACTTGCCGTGCGGCCGGATGGCCAGGCACACGAGCCACCAACCGCCGTCATGCGCTTGAAACAAATCCGCGTGCCCCGCGGCTTGCACGGGATGGCCGGGGAGATGGCGGTTTGTGAGGATGGGGTTGTGAGGACACGCCTCGAACGGCCCCCACGGCGACTTGGCGCGCGCAATCGTGACCATGTGCCCGTGGTGCGTCCCTCCCTCGGCGCAGAGCAGGTAATACCATCCGCCGATTTTATACAGATGCGGGGCCTCAAGGTCGTTGCCGCCGGTGCCGGCCCACGTCCGGCGCGGCTCGCAGAGAAGGCGTCCGGTGGTGATGTCTATTTCCGATTGCTGGTTCTGGCTGGTCGTGAGGTAAACCCGGCCGTCATCGTCAAAGAGCAGGGAGGGGTCGATGCCCTTTTGGGCAAGGGGGACGGGATCGGACCAGGGTCCGGCGGCGGTGATGGCGGAGACGAGGAAGTTGCCATTTTTGCCGACATTGGTCGTCACCATGTAAAAAGTGCCGTCGTGATGGCGAAGCGTCGGTGCGTAGATGCCCGCGGAGGGCGCGGAGCCGGTGAGATCGAGCTGGCTGCGTCTGGTGAGGCAATGCCCGGCGGGACGCCAATTGACGAGGTCGCGGCTGTGATAAAGGGGGACGCCCGGAAAGTATTCAAATGAGCTGACGGCCAGGTAATAATCATCTCCGACGCGGCAGATGCTCGGGTCGGGGTTAAAGCCGGGGATAATGGGATTGCGGATAATAGTCATTGGCTGGCAGGCGCGGCAAGGACGCATGGCGATGCCTGATTGGCATGGGAATCCTGATGATTCCACAAGGATTAAACAAAAAACAAACAGATAGCACACAGGCATGCCGGGTGGCGCCCTTCCTCAAATTTCCCTGGTCCACCGCCATTTTCGAGGAGACAGTGAAGTTCCCGGAGCAGCGGCGGTTTGCCCCGTAGGGGCGGCGGCGGTTGGCTCCGTAGGGGCAAACCGCCGCCGCCGTCCCTCAGCAGGTTTGGAAGTCTGCGGGACGTCAGCGCC
>JAITDF010000353.1 GCA_031282705.1 Opitutaceae bacterium
ATTTAAACCGCGAAAAACGCGAAATGTCGCGAAAAGGAAGGGGTCGCTTTCGCGTGTTTTGGCGTTTTTCGCGGTTCAAAATAATGGCTGGTTTTTTATAACCGCGAAGGACGCGAAGGAGGGAAATCCTGAAGGTCGTTGTTTTTTCAGTTTCATTTTTTCTGTTCTTCGCGTCCTTCGCGGTTGAATTTATTGGTTCGGTTTTATTGAACAGAATAAAACGAAGGAAGCAAAGAAAACCTTTCATTTCATATGTCTTCTTTGTTTTCATCTTCGTTGTCTTCGTTTCCTTCTGTTCAAAATAATGGTTCGTTTTATTTAACCACAGATGAACACGGATGGACACAGATAAAGACTTCCGAAACGATGCTTTGAATCTGTGTTTATCTGTGTTCATCTGTGGTTAAGTTTTTGGTTCAGTTATTTTAGACAGAATGGACGGAATTGACTGAAATGGACAGAATGGCTTTTGAAATTTTGTCCATTCTTTTTCATTCTGTTCATTCTGTCTAAATAAAGGGTTCGTTTTATTGAGGCGCGGCGGCGAGGGAGACGTGATTGAGCCATTCGAGCGTGACCGGGCCGAGGAGTCCGGCGGGGACGAGCGGGGAATCGGCGTTGTAGTGTTTCCAGACGGAGAAACTGTGGCGCTTGCGTTCGCCGCGTTTCGCCGGGTCGTAGAGCCAGCCGGGGAGTTTTTGGATGCGCCCGTCGGTGAATTTGCTTTTGCCGCCGGTGTCCTGATACGAGAGGCCGTCGTCAACCGCCTCGTCGCCGATGAGCCGGTTTATCCAGCGGTCGGCGACGTGGATTTCGAGCGTGTTTTCGCCGGGCCGGAGGAGCGCGGTGATGTCGGCGCGGAAGGGCGGTTTCCAGAGGATGCCGGCGTCGCGGCCGTTGATATAAACGCGGGCGATGTCGGCGACCGCGCCGAGGTCGAGGAAGGCGCGCTGATGCGGCGGGGGCGCGGCGGCGGGAGCGACGGCGAAGGTTGTTTTATATATGGCGGTGCCGGAGTAATATTTCACGCCGGTGTCGGGGTGATCGGGCCAGGAGATGAGTTTGTCGAACAACAGTTCGCCGGCGGGCGCGCCGCGTCCGTCGGTGAAACTCACGCGCCAGGGCGCGGCGAGGGTTTGCGGCGGGGGCGGCGGCGGCGGTTGGTTGAACTTGGTTACTGTATCATCGGAATTATATATCGCGGACGGGCAGCTTTTTGAGAGCAGGCCGGCGGCGGTCTGCGTGGCGGCGATGGCGGCGGGTTCGACCGCGGTCACCCAGCGCGCGGGAAGCGGCTTGCGGAAGACGACAAACACGGAGCCCCACGGCTCGAAGGCGACGGGCAGGGCGATGCCGTTTTCGGTTTTGCGGAAGAGCGGCGCGGCGGCGCGCCCGCCGGTGGCGGCGTCCCAAAGCTCGGGCGCGCGGTCGCGCTGGCGGAACTCCAGCTCAAGGCTCGCGGGGGCGGCGGACTGGCTCGACACGAAATAGATTTCCGCATCCGGCGTGGTGCGGTGGAGAAAATCGACGGCGGCGTCCGCCGGCGACCAGGCGACATCGCGGGCGAGCTTGAGCGCGGCGAGGATTTGCGCGGGTTTGCCTCCGGCGAAGACGGCGCCGGCGCCGAGTTTTTTCGAGGTGGTTTTCTTTTTGTCGAGTCCGCCCCAGATTTCGGCGACGAGACGGTCGAACTCGGCTTTGTTTTTTAGGTCGTCCCATCCCGCTGGGGCCGTGGGCGGATTGCCCGCGAGCACCGCGCCGCCGGCGACGAGGTCGCGGAGCCGGCGCAGGGTCGGGAGCGTGGCGACCCAGGTTTTTGCGATGGTTTTGCCGGGCGTGAGCAGGAGGCGGAAATCGCCGGCGAGCGGGTGCGAGACGATGCCGCCGCGCGCGGTCATGTCGTGCAAGTCCGCCGGGTGGCACACCTGATAATCGTGGCCGGGCGCGAGGATGGCGGCGGAGGCGGGCAGGCCGTAGCCGAGGTCCTCGTCCACGAGCAGGCAGATGTCGGCGGCGACGCGGCCCTGCTGGAGCAGGAACTGGCTGCGCGCGAGGTAGGCGATCCACGCGTCGGCGTAGGGCCACCAGGTGTTGAGGCGGCCGAAATGCACGCCGTAGCGGCCGAGCGAGAAACCGGGCGCGGCGTCGGTGACGGGCTGGTGCGTCCAGCTGTGGAAGGCAAAGCGGTTGAGGCCGAGCGCGAAGGCCTGGTCGCCCACGCGCTTGAGAGAGGCGGGGGTGTTTCGGAATTTTCCAAACTCGGGCGTGGTCGTGAACGCCTCGGCCGCCACGACGCGGCGTCCGAGAAAGCTCGCGGACGAGACGCTTTGCTTGATGCGCGAGGCGCGGGGGGAAAGCTCTGGCGTCCAGAATTCGTTCATCGGCACGTCCACGTGGCGGTTGGCCGACATGGGGTTGAGCGGGCCGCCCTGGGACTCGGAATAGAGTTTGATGCCGTGGCGCGCGGCGAGGCGGCGCATGGTGCCGAAATAGTTTTCCGCGAGCATTTCCTCGATGACGTGGCGGAAGTCCCAGAGCACGGCTTCGCTCGCCGCCTCGGACTCGATGATGCGGCCCGTGAGCAGCGGCAGCCAGGGGAGGAAGTCGTAGCCTTTCTGGCGCGAAAATTCCCCGGGGAACTTCGCCGTCCAGTTTTGGAAACCGCCCTCGAAGCTGTCGAAGAGCAGGCCGGAGAAGGTTTTTCCGGCGAGCGGCCCGGCCTTGCGGATGAGCGGCAGGACGGCGTGCTCGAACTGGAACGCGACCGCGTCGGCGTCCAGTTTGTCGATTTCGAGGCCGTGGCCTTCGGGCACGGCGGGGTGGTTGGTTTTCCCGGTGGAGACAAAACCGAAGCGCAGCAGCGTCCACTCGCCGGGCGGGAGCGCGGCGGTGAGTTTCCCGGCTGCGTCCATGTGCGCGGTGAGGTCGATGACGCGGGCCGCGGGGATGCCGGGGCGGTCGGCGGCGGGGCGCGTGACGGGTTTCGCGGCCCAGGCGATTTTCCGGTCGAGCGGGGCGGCAAGACGCGCACCGCCGCCGCCGTCGGCGGGCACGGCAAACACGGCGATGTCCTGGTAAAACCCGCCTTTCGCCGTCGTGCGCGCCGTGTAGAAGGGTTTGGTGTCCGGGCGGGGGAGCGTGAGCGCATGGAGCGCGGACGGCCCGTCCGCCGACGGGCGGGCGGGCCGCCCGCGCTCCATATCGGCGGCGGGGATGGTGGCGGCGGTCTCCGTCCACACGACGCGTTTCATGGACAGCGCCTCCGTCACCCACGGGCCGCCGCTGGCGGACCAGCCGGGGGTGTTCATCAGGTGAAACTCAAGTCCGAGCGCGTCCGCCTTTTTGATGGCGTGCGCGACGTGGTCGAACCAGTTTTCGGTGCCGTAGCGGACGGGGCCCGGCGGCATGTAGATTTCCACGTCGAACAGTTGCACGCCGCCCATGCCGGCGCGTTTCATCGCCTCCAGGTCGGCGTCGATGCCTTCCTTGGTGACGTTGCCGTTGGCCCAATGCCACCAGCCGAGCGGGCGCGCCGGCAGCGGCGGCGAGGCGAAGCCGGCCTCGAGGGCGTCGGCGGCGGCATCGGCAGCGGCGGCGGCGTCGGCGTCGGCGGTGATGGTGTCAACGGCGGCACCGGTGGTGGTGTCGATGGTGCCGGCGGCGTCGGCGATGGCGGCGGTGCCGGCGGCGGCGGAAAAGGCCGGCGCGTCGGTGAGCAGGGTCGCCGCAAGCAACGCGCAGGCGGCGAGAAGGGCGGGGAGTGCCCGCGGTTTGTCGATTGGAATTTTATTCATGGGATTTGTGTTTCATGGGATTTGTATTCATTGCATACGGATTCTGAGTTCGGGCGAAGTTTTCGGGCCTTTCGGCGTGACGGCTTCGATGGTGCAGCGGAAGGTTTGCGCGGCGTCGGAAACGGGGACGGTGAATTCAAAGGGAAATTCGCCGCATTCGTTCTGTTTTTAGTGAAGATTAGTGGTTGAGATGATGGGTTTTTATTGAACAGAAGAAAACGAAGGAAACGAAGAAAGCCTTTCATTTCATATGTCTTCTTTGTTTTTATCTTCGCTGCCTTCGCCTCCTTCTGTTCAAAATAATGGCTCGGTTATTTTAGACAGAATGGACGGAATTGACTGAAATGGACAGAATGGCTTTTGGAATTTTGTCTATTCTTTTTCATTCTGTTCATTCTGTCTAAATAAAGGGTTCGTTTTATTTAAACCGCGAAAAACGCGAAATATCGCTAAAAAGAAGGGGTCGTTTTCGCGTATTTTGGCGTTTTTCGCGGTTCAAAATAATGGCTGATTTTTTATAACCGCGAAGGACGCGAAGGGCGCGAAGGAAGGAAATCCTGAAGGCCGTTGTTTTTTCAGTTTCATTTTTTCTGCTCTTCGTGTCCTTTGCGTCCTTCGCGGTTGGATTTAATGGTTCGTTTTTTAACCGCGGATGAATGCAGGTGAATGGAATCAAGGGCGGTTCTGAAAATCCAGTTTTTAATCGTTTCCCATGTCAGGGACAGGCGGCCGGCCGGGAGGGCTCGGACGTTGTATATATCTCGATCGCGACCGGGCCCGCCAGGCCGGAGGGGACGAGGGGCGAGTCCGCCGTGTAGTGTTTCCATGTCGAGAAGGTGTGCCGCGCGCGGCGGCGGAGCGCGCCGGGGTCGTCCCGCCACGGGGGGAATTTTTGCAGCGCATTCAGCGCGCTGCCGGTCGTGCCGTAGTCCAGGTCGGGGGGGAGCTGTTCGTCGCCGATGAGCCGGTTCACCCAGCGGTTGGCGACGGTCACTTTCAGCTGGTTTTCACCGGCGCGCACGAGGGCGGTCGCGTCCAGCGCATAGGGCGGCTTCCAGCACACGCCCGCGGACCGGCCGTTGATTATTATTTCCGCCAGATCGTGCACCGCGCCGAGGTTTATGGATATGCGCCGGTTCGAGGCGGGGGCGGGCGGCGGCAGGTCAAGATTGAATGTGGTCGTGTAGGTCGCGAGGCCGCTGAACCAGCGGATTTCGGGGTCGGCGTGCGTTTCGAGCGGCACGAGCGTGTCGAATATGGCGGGCGGCATTTCGCGGCCCGTAGCCGGCGCGAACGAAACCGTCCAGGGGCCGCGCACGGCGAGCGTCGCGCGGGAAACGGCGGGCGCGGCGCGCGTGGCGCCGTCGGAGAGGGTGATGCGCCCGTCGGCCACCGCCACCGGCCACACGGGGGGGAGGGGTTTGCGGAAGACGACAAAGACCGAGCCGGTCGCGTCCAGCGAAAGCCGGAGGCGCGTGCAGCCGTTTTCCACGCGCCAGGCCGGCGCGCCGGTGATCGCGCCGGTGGCCGGGTCCCAGAGTTCCGGGCATCTGTCGGCGATGCGGAAGGCGGCCCCGGTGTCCACGGGTTTTCCAGTTTGGTTGGTGACAAAATAATAATCGCCGTCCGCCGCCGCGCGGTGGAAAAAGCGCAGGTCGCCGCCGTCGTCGGTGGTGAAGTCCGGCGCCAGGCCCGGCGTGTCCGCGAGCGGGCGGGCGCACGCCCCGTCGCCGAACACGGCGTCCACCGCGCGCCGCCACGCGTCCGGGGTGTCCGCGAGGGTCGCCGATGCCAGGGGCGGGGGGCCGGCGATCGCGGCGCCGGCGGATTTCAGGCGGGCGAGTTGCGCCAGCGTCGCGGCGGTGGCGGGCCATTTTTCCGGCAGCGCGAGCACGCGGTAGGTGGCGCCGGCTTTTGTGCGGAGCATTCCGTTTTCGACATGCAGCCAGGGCAGTTGCGAGACGGAAATCAGGTCGGCGTGGCAGCCCTTGAGCACGGCGGGGGGCAGCTCGCGGTGCTCGGTTTTCAGGCGTTCGTCGCGCAGGCAGAGGATGTCCGCGACCGGCCTGCCGTGCCGGAGCAGAAACTGGCAGCGTTGCAGATAGGCGATCCACGCGGGCGCGAGCGGCCACCAGGAATTGAGGCGGCCGAAATGCGTGCCGTAGCGGCCGTGCGTGAAGCCCGGCGCCGGGCCGTCGCGCGGCTGGTGGACGTAGGAGTGCAGGACAAGCGAGTTCACGCCCGCGGCGTAGGCGGCGTCGCCGAGTGTTTTTAGCGCGCCGGGCGTCTCGCCCCAGCGCGCGCGCGGCGGGCGGCCGGTGAAGGCTTCCGCGGCGATGATTTTTTTGCCCATGAGGTGGGCGGTGGACGGCGCGTAGTCGAAGCCTTTGTATAAACCGAAAGTCCAGAACTCGACCATCGGCACGTCCACGTGTTCGAGGGCGGCGGGTTCGTCAAGCACGCCGCCGTAGGCTTCGGCAAAAAACTTCAGGCCGCGGCGGTTCGCCATGCGTTGCATCGTGCCGTAGTAATTGTCCGCGTATAATTCGCCGAGCGTGCGCCGGTAGTCGGCGAGGAATTTTTCGGTCGCGGCGGGCGAGTCGATGACGCGGCCCGTGAGCGCGGGGAGAAAAGGCCGCATGTCGTAGCCGCGTTTTTGTTTGAATATGGCGGGCAGCCTCCCCGTCCACGTCTGCGGCCCCGCCTCCCAGCTGTCGCACAGCACCCCGGCCAGCGCGCGCCCGGCCTCGGGGCCGGCCTCGCGGATGATGCGCCCGAGCGCATGTTCAAAGTGCCTGACCACGGCCTCGCCATCGAACTTGTCCACCTCCAGCCCCTCGCCTTCCGGCGGTGCCGGGTGGTTTTTGCGCGCGCTGGTCGTGCAGCCGAAACGCAAAACCGTCCACGGGCCGGCGGGTGCGTCCCATGCCAGCGAGCCGTCGGGGGCGAGGCGGTCGGTGAGGTCGAGCACCTGCGCGGCCTTGAATTCGCCCGGCGCGTCCGCGTCCCAGTCCGCGGTTTGCGGCGGCGGCAGCGTCCGCAGGCCGGTTTTCCCCGGCAGGCCGTCGAGGCGCGCGGTGTTTGCGAAATGCATTTCCGCGATTCGCCACGGCTTGCGCGCGCCCGCGCCGGCGCCGGGCACGGCCGCGGCCGCGCCTCCGGGCCGCGGTTGCAGGCTCGCGCGGAAAAACCTCGCGGTGACGGGCTCGAAAGCGATCTCCACCCGGCTGCCGAATTCCTGCCGGGCCGGGGGGAATTTTTTGACCGCGCGAAAAACGCGCCCGTCGTCGGACGCCTCGATGAGGCCGCCCGGCATCATGTCATCATCGGTCCCGAGCCCCTCGGGGGACTCCTGGTGGGCGTCGCGCACCAGGTCGATTTCGAGGCGCCGCATCGTCACGGCCCGGGGGAACGCGAAGCGGATTTTCGCGCCATGCGCGAATTCCAGACCGGTCGTGCCGTCGTGATCCGCGAGAGCGTCCGCATTTGTTTCCATGCCGGGGGTCTCGTTCGTGAGCGCCGGGGCGGTTTCGCCGGTTTCGCCGGCGCCGGGCACGGCGAGCACCGCCACGTCGCGGTAGTAGCCGAGGCGGCTTGGCGGCGGCGGGAGCTTTCCCCGCCACGCGCGCCCCCCGGTTCCGCCCGGCACGGACTGCCCGCTCCACACGAGCATTTTCATGGAATGCCCGGCGTCATTCCACGGCCCGCCGCTGGTGGCCCAGCCCGCGCAATTCATGAGCACGATTTTCAAGCCCAGCCCGGCGGCTGTCTTGATCGCGAACTGCACGTGCCCGTGCCAGTCGTCGGTGCCGTAGCGCACCGGCCCCGCCGGCAGATACAGGCTGCCGTCAAAAAGCATCGCCCCGCCGATTCCCGCGCGGCGCATGTCCTCGAGATCGGCGCGGATGCCCTCCTTGGTCACGTTGCCGTTGATCCATATCCAATACACCCAGGGCCCGGCGGTTTGTCCCGGCGTCCTGAAGGTTTCCTCCGTGGACGGCGCCGCCATGGCGCGCGGCATCGACGGCGCGCCCGCGGACAAAACCGCCGATGCGGCAAGTATAAAGCGTGTCAGTGTTGTCATGATAAAATTTGCATGCTTTCAAGCGTCAGGAGGCGCTTTCCCAAAGGCGGTGAACTCCAGCACGCCGGGGCGGATGCCGGCGGGCGCGCCGGTGATTTCCAGTTTGATGCGCCGCGCGCGCACGGTTTCAAAAGGACGGTAGTCGATGAGCAGGTCCGTCCGGTTGTCGCTGCAATCAAGCGCCGTCCGCCAGTCCGCGTTGCGGCTCGTTTGATAAAGCACCCGGTATCGCATCGGGCCGGGCATGACGCCTTTTTCGTGATCGAGCCCCGGCTCGGCCCAGAGGATGCGCACCGCGGCGACATCATACGTGGTTTTCAGGTCAACCGTCAGCGACGGCGCGGCATCGTCATCGGACGGCGCCCACCATGTGCGCGCGCTGTCGTCGATCGCATAATCCGCCGTGCGTCCGGGCGCGCAACTCGACGCGGCCGCGATGGTGCGCACGCTCACCGGCAGCCAGCCGGCCTCATTGCCTCTTTCCGGATGCGCGGCAACGCCCGGTGCATGCTGCGGAACATCGCGGGCGGGAAAGGCGAACAGGTTTCCGGCATCGTCGATGCCGACGGGGAAAAGGCCGACGCGCCGTTCAAACACATGGTAGTTTCCCACCACGCTCGTGACAAACGCCCAGAGCGTGCCGCCCGGCCCGCGCACGATGCTGCCGTGGCCGGCGCCGGGGACGACGCCCGCGGTCTTGCGCAAAACCGGGTTGTTTTCCTGATAAACAAACCCGCCCAGCGGGGAGCTCCCCTTGTAGGCGCCGATCGCATACGTGCCGTTGGCCGTGCCCGGCCCGGTGAAAGTCAGGTAATACGTGCCGTTGTGTTTGAACATCCACACACCCTCCATGAAACTCCGGCGGGGGTCCTCGTTGTATTCACCGTAGCGCTCCCATTCCTGATCGGGCCGGGCCGCGGCGAGTTTTTTTGGCGGCACCGCCATCCGCGCCGGGTTTCCGGGGTCGAGCCGGGTGCCGACAAGCTGGCCTTTCACATGATAATAAAGATACAGGACCCCGCCGTCGGAAAAGAGCATCGGGTCAAAAATCACGCGGTCGATGGCCCCGCCGCCGTCGGGAGTGGTGATGGGCCCGAGCGATTTGAACGGGCCGAGCGGATCGTCCGCCACATAGAGTTCTGAAAAGCAGCCGGCCATGTAGAACTTCCCCTCGTGGCGCGCCACGGTCGGCGCATAGCCGTCGCCGATTTTCGCCGGCTGGACGGGGTGATGTCTCCATGTGACAAAATCCTCGCTCACATAGGCCATCGCCACGGATGGATACATGATCCATTTGCCCTCGTGATAGATCACGGAAGGGTCCGCCAGCTCGCGAAAATCCTGCCGGAATCCCTTGAGCCAGCGATCCATGTTTGGCGATGGTTTTTGCGTCCAGTTGCCCAGCGGATAATCCGGCAGAGGCAGCGGGTTGATGAACGTTTTTGCAAGCGGCCCCGCCGGCGCCGGTCCCGGCGCCGCCGCGGATGAAAGCATGGCGGCGCAAAAAACAACGAGGCTGAAAAACACGCGGGGGAAACAGGCGCGGGCCGGCGGGAATGTCATGGCCATCACGGGCGTTTATTTTAGCAGGACACGTCCGACCGGTGATTTTTCCACGCGCCCGTCCCTGAGGCGCGCCTCCATATAAAACTCGACCGGCGCGCCGACCGGCGCCGGCACCGTGTAATCATAGGGATACGCGTTGTCTTCGAGCGCGGTGAATTCCCCGTCCTGGCGGTAATACAGTGTGCAGCGTGTGATCTCGCGTTCGAAATCCGGCAAGTATATATACACGCTGGTCAGGTCCCGGGCGCCGAATGAAAGCGCCACGGCCCTGGCCCCGCGAAAACCAAGCTCGGCCGTGCCGCCTTCTCGCGGCAGCGCGGGCTGCCCGGACTCCAGCATTTCCCTTTGGAAACCGGGCCGGGGTGTCACGCCGCGGATCACCAGCGCGGTGACGCCCGCCGGGGCGACATCGACCTCGAGGCTTCCGTCCGCGCCCAGCGTGCGCGCGGCTTGCGGCAGGCCGTTTTGCCAGGACGAGACCGTCGCCGCGCTCCCGGCCGGCGGCAGGCCCGTGAGCGCGGGATTGAGTTTCACCCGGCTTTTTACCGCGTCCCTGGACTGGTTGGTCAGCACGATGGCGAGTGTGTTTTCCCCGCGCGCCACGATGTGGTTCAACTCCTGGTTCTCCACCGTCACGACCCCGCGCGGCATCCAGAGGTAAAGCCGCCCGGCGTCGTAAACCCTGCCCGGGCGGTCGCCGTAAATCTTCTGCTGCAAATATCCATACCCCTCGGCGTAATGGCTTGGGAAATCCACCCCGCCCCCTGACTTTGCACAGGCGTCGGACACGAGATAATCGAACACCAGCGCGATATGCTGCCAGATGTGATTATAGTGAATCGACGTCATCGTATTAAGCTCGTCCTTCGGGCGCTCGGCAAAATCGGGTTTTTGATACGAGGTGGTGCGGGCCGTGTTCAGATGGTATCCGGGAAAACTCGTGTAGCGTCCGATGACGGCGGAACGCGCAATATCATGGAGAAACGTGTCGCCGGTCAGGGCCGCGATGCGAAGCATCCACGGCGCGTAGCACGCAAGCAGGATTCCGCGGTGCCCGCGGCTGGTGCCGGAGGATTCCGGGGTCAGGCCGATTTCCGAAACCTGCCAGGCGGGCACGGTTTCCTCGGGCAGCGGCACTTTCGGATACTTCGGGCCGGAGCGGTAGGACGGGGCGAATCCGCCCTCGTTCACGGTGACATTGCCGTCGGGAATGCGCGGGCAAAGCCAGATGTAGTGCGCGTAATTGCGCGCGCCCGCGTGCGCCGCGTCGAGGTAGCGGCGCTCGCCGGTTTCCTCGTAAAGTTCATACAGCTCGACCCATTGCGAACTGTAGGAGGTCCAGAAAAACATTCCGCGCGAATCGGGGTCCTCAAAACCGGTCTGCGGTGTGTCCACGCGGCGGCGCAGATAATCGTCCGCGTCGCGCATCGCCCGATCGAGCCATTTCCGGTCACCCGTCGCGCGATAAAGCGCGAGCGAATTTGCCCAGAAGTCCCCGCGCGACACCGAATCGAGATTGAGCACGCGGTCCTTGCCGAAAAGAGACTCGGCGGCCTGAAGGAAGAACGGCGTGCGCCTGCCCGTCAGTTCATAAAGCGCCGTGTATTCCGAAAGCGGCGCGCCCAGGCCGCCGAGGCGGGACGAGACCGACTGGCCCTTCGCCTTGGGATCGGTTGAAAAAAGAAAACGTTCGCGCGAAATAAAATACTCCGCGAGCGGCCGGGCCAGTTTTGTGAAGATCGCCCGGTCGTCCAGGACAAGCGAGATCGAGTAAGGCTGCAGCGAGGAGACATTTTTCACCGCCCCCGGCACATCCGTGTCGTAGGCGAAGCCGCGCAGCTCGTCGTTGAATTTTGCATATTCGCCCAGGCCGAAATCGACCATGCGCTCAAAGGCCGAGTTGAGCGAGCCGAGGATGTTGTGGCGCACGTCGGAAAACCCGAAGAGCGTGCGCGCGAGCTGCTCCCGCGTCCTGTCGAGCGTCGCCCTGGCGACGATCAACCGTTCGGAAAACACAAAGGCCCCGCCCGCCTGCATCCTGGAGCCGGCGCCGCCGAAAATCGGCGCGAAGAGCATCGGCTGCGCCCGGCCCTCCTGGTTGCGCAGCGAGACGCCGAAGCGCGAATTGCCGAGCGTGGGCATGGGCTGGAACGGCAGTTCGTCAGGATCGGCCATGACGCCGACCGTCGTGCCGCCGCGCTCCACCAGCGTCACCGGCAACGGGCACCGCCCCGAGGCCTCAAGAAAACTGCCCTCGGGAAACCGGCGCTCCGTGTAAATCAACGGCTGCCACAATGCATTGACCTCGGAAGGGGCGCAGGACGGCGCGCCCAGATAGCCGAACGAATACCAGCCCGCCTTTGCGACCCGCGCGCTCAGGCGCATGACCGGCTGGCTGCCGTCGGCGGGCGCGCGCAGCTCCGCGGCAAGCGCCACGCCGTCGGTTTCGGGAAAGGTCCAGATGATGCAGCCGTCCTTTTCCACGGCGTCCGCCGCGCGGAGTTTCGTGAATTTCCCGGCCTTGAAAAAATCCGGCGAGCGCCCCGGACCGTAAAAGCGGTCCGCGTTCGGATCGTAGCCGTCGGCGACATGCCCCGCGCCGGTCACTTTTTTGGAAGACGCCCCCCAGGTGAGGACATGATATATCGAACCCTGGTCGCCGCTGCTCAACCCGGCGTCCTTATACCGGCCCCAGCGTGTTGCCAGATTGGGATTCTCCCCGGAATATAAAATGCCGAAAACCGGCGCAAAAACCGCCCCGCCGCCATCGGGCGCGGAGACGGCGGCGGCGCCGGTTTTTTCCAGTTTTATTTGATAACGGCCGGCGGCCTGGGCCGCCCCAAGGCGGGGAATGCCGCCGCAGGAGGCGGCCAGCAAAAACATGAGCAGCAAGGCAGGGCGGGATGCGTATGGATAATACATAAGGCGTAATAATATCAGGGTGATGGTTGATGGATGGTTGTTGGTGCGAAGCCCGCGGGCCGGCGCGCCGCCCGGAGGCGCGCGCCGGCCCGCGGGGTGTCAAAACTTCAGGGAAACCGTGAAGCGCGCCTCGCGGCCCATGGGGGCGTAGCCGGCGACGGTCATGGTCTTGTCATCAAATATATTGAGCAGATTGAGCTTCATGGTGAGCGTCGTCCCGGCCCGGATATTCCTGACCTCGGTCCATGCGATATTGCCAAGCAGGGTGAGATTGCGGCTGACTTTCCCGGAAATA
>JAITDF010000360.1 GCA_031282705.1 Opitutaceae bacterium
TTCAAGGACGCCGGCGCCGGCGGCTTCCAGCAAAGCGACCGCGTTTATGACGCGGGCGCGTCCGCCATCAGCGGCGCCAATATCATTGACCTCGCCTCCTTCGCCAGCGGCACCTACAACCTCGGCAGCCTCACCGCGCTCGCCTCCGGCTCCACCAGCCTCACCCTCTCCGGCATGACCATCCCCGCCGGCGGACGGCTCTCCGGCACGCTCGCCGACAACGGCGGCGTGCTGCAACTCGTCACAACCTCCGACCAATCGCGCGAAATCCGCTGGACGGGCGCCGGCGGCACTGCCTGGAACCTCGCCGCGCAAAACTGGACCGACGGCGCCGCCGTCAACCAGTTCTCCTACGGCGACCGCATCCTCTTCGACGGCGCCGCCGGCGCGCGCGCCGTTTATATTGACGCCGGCGAGGTGCGCGTCTCCGACATGTCCGTCAGCGGCGCGGCGGATTATACATTCTCAGGCGGCGGCATCCACGCCTCCGCTGACAACACGCAGGACGACGGCGCCGGCGTTTATATTGTCACCGACGCCTCGGGCAAACTGACCAAGGAGGGCGGCGGCGTTTTGTCATTTGCAAACAGCGGCAACACCTTTTCCGGAGGCGTGGAAATCGGCGGCGGCGTGATTGCGATAAGCAATGGCGGTCAATTGACAACAGCGGCCTCCACCGGCATCACGTTCGCCGGCGACGCGACGCTGCGCGCGACGGCGGATCTGGCGCTTGATGACGACATTGTCATCAACGCCGCAAAGACGGCGACCCTCGACAGCAACGGTTATATGATGACTTTGCAGGGCCGCGCCGGCGGCGCCGCCGACACCGTATTGGCCAAGGACGGCGCGGGAGCGGTTGTGCTCGAAACGGACCTCTCCGGATTTTCCGGCACGCTGGCCGTGCGCGGCGGCATTCTGCGCGCGGGCGTCGAAAATTTGCTCACCAGCGGAAGCCAGTCCGCCATCGTCGTGAACGCTGGCGCGACGCTTGACCTCGACGGCCACGACCAGTCCATTCGCAACCTGTCCGGCGCGGGCGAAATCGCCCTCGGTGCCGCGCGGCTGACTTACACCGTGGGCGACGGCAGCGAAACCTTTGCGGGCGGGTTTTCCGGAGACGGCTCCGTCCTCAAGGATGGCGGCGGCAAATGGATCCTTTCCGGTTCGAGCAGCAACAGCGGCGGCTTTATATTGCAGGCCGGCGGACTCGGCCTCGCAAGCGCCACCGCGCTCGGCGCCGGGCGGCTCACGCTGGGCGGCGCGGCCGGCGCGCTGTCCATCGAGGCGGACGGATTGATCATACCAAACAATATGACGGCCGGCACCGGCACGCTCACCATCGAATCCGGCGGGCGCGCGGCGGAGTTTTCCGGCATGATCGGCGGCGACACCATTGTTCTCTCCGGCACCGGCACGCTGACACTTTCCGGCACCAATTTTTATACAAACCTGAAAATCAACACCCCGATCGCCATCGCGCGCCGCGCGGAATCCATTGCGGGAACCGTGGACATCGCCGACGGCTCCGTGCTGGAATTTCGCGGTGGCGCCGGCGGTTTGCTGTCCGCCTCCATCAAGGGTGACAGTGTGTCATTCACCGACAGCGCGCTCACATTAAACGGGCAAAACCAATTGAAACGTCTCGCTGTCGGCGCCGGTTCCCGTGTCACCCTTTCCTCGGCAAACGCGCTCGGCGGGCCGTCCGCCAACGCGACCGTGCAGGCCGGCGGGCAGTTGGTTGCGGCGGTTTCAGGCATCACGGGAAACAATTTGCGCGTGGACGGCGGCGCGCTGGCGTTCGGCTCCGCCCATCGTGTCACGGATTATGAAATCGGCTCGCTCAACCTTTCCGGCACGCTGAGTTTTGTCAACGGCGGCGAGGTCCGGCTCGCCGGCCGCCTCAGCACCGGCATTCATACCGCGGCCACCGCCGCCGGCGGCATCGTCGGCCACCCGGAATATAATGCGAACCAGGACGGCGTGTTCATGCTCGTGGACGTGGCGGACGGCGGCAAATTGCTTGTCACCGCCTACGACATGGCGCTGGAGCCGGGCAAGGACATCGCCGTCGGCCTCGACGCCCTGCGCGCCTCCGCGCGCGCCGCCAATTCGCATCTCGACGACACGTTTGTCACGCTGCTCGACGGGCGCAAGCCGCCCCCGGGGCAAAACAGCCCGTGGGTGCGGCTCGTCGGCTCTTTCGCCGAGCATGAAAGCGATAAGAATTACCTCGGCTACAAAGCCGACACGTGGGCGGGCATCCTCGGCTACGATTATATTTCGATGCGACACATCATGCTGGGCGGATACTTCTCGCATTCATTCGCCAATATAAAAACCGACAACGACGCCGAAACCGACATGAAACTCTCCACCCTCGCCCTTTACGGGGCATGGCGCGCAAAAAAACTTTACGCCACCGCGAGCCTCTCCGCCGGCCTCGGCAAGGCCGGCACCGCGCGGCGCGAGGACCTCGGCAGCCATGTCGCCGGCTCTTATGATATAAACAGTTTCGGCGCCGGCGCGGAGGCCGGTTATATACTGCCGGTTTTTGTGAGAAGCATGGTCCGCCCGTCCGTCGGCTTGCATTACAATAATCTCTGCTTTGATGATTACGCCGAGACGGGCGCGGGCGCCGTCATCCTTGACCGCGTCCGCGCGGACTCGCTGCAAGCCGCGCTCCGGCTCGACATCAGCGCGCCCCTCACCCTTCCGTGGGGCCTGCCGGGCGGAATGGATGTCGGCCTCGGCTGGTGGCGCGAACTCAACGACAAGCCGGCCGCCGTGCGGGCCGCCCCGCTCGCGCGCCCCGGCTCGCGCCTCGAAATCCGCGGCGACCGCTACGACGCCAGCAGCATCATCGCCCGCCTCGGCATCCGCGCCATGATCGACAAGCACACCCTCCTCTCGCTGTCCTACGATTTCGATTACATCCCCTTCGGCAACCACCGCACCACGACTCAGCGCAACACCTTTGTCACGTCCATTCGGATAAGCTGGTGAGGTTGTCATTTGTCGGGAAATAATATGAGCGGACAAAAAACCGTCGTCAGCGGCGCCATTTCACACCTTCCCTGAATATTCTCGCAACCCAACCGCAACCCTCCATGCACAAAAAAATCGCCTCATTGCTCCTCGGTCTCGCATTGCTCGCGTCCGCCTGCGCCACTCCGGCGTCGATGCCGGTCGCCGCCACGCCGCAGATGAAAGTCGGCAGTGACGGCCAGCCCGCCAGGTATTCCCTCCAGCGCGCCGAAATGCTCAAGAAGCGCGCCCAGAAAGGCGGCTACGACGTCCTTTTCCTCGGCGACTCCATCACCCACCAGTGGGAATGGGTTTGCGGCGCGCAAAACGAGGGGCGCACGAGGTTCGACAAAACCGGCGGCAAGGCCGTTTGGGACGCCAAAATCGCCCCGCTTGGCGCCGAGCCGTCGGGCATCGGCGGCGACCGCACCGAGCACCTTCTCTGGCGCATCGAGGACGGCCTTCTCGACGGCAAGGCCGACCCCAGGGTCGTCGTCCTGATGATCGGCACCAACAACACCGGCCACCGCATGGATTCGCCCGCCGACATTGCCGCCGGCGTGGGCGCCATCGTCAGGGCCGTTCAGAAGCGCAAGCCCGCCGTGAAAATCCTCGTCCTCGGCATCTTTCCCCGCGGCGAAAAATCCGACGACCCGAAGCGCGTTAACAACACCCGGGCCAACGCTCTCATCGCCAAGCTCGCCGATGGGAAAAACATTTTCTACAAGGACATCGGCGGCGCCTTCTTGGCCGGGGACGGCTCTCTTGAGCGCGCCGTCATGCCCGACTTTCTGCACTTGAACACCGAGGGTTTCAACCGCTGGGCCGACGCCATCATTCCCGACATCAAACAACTCCTCGGCAAGTGACATGCCGCGCCCGCGGGCAGGAAAACCGTCCCCCTTGGAGTCCTGCCTGTCGTATTCGGTGCGCGGCGATCGCCGGAGCAAGCAGCTTCACCTGGAACTGGAAACCCGAAAATGCACGCACCTGTATCACTATTACCATCTCATGTAACGCAGTCGGCAGATTTTGGCAGGGCGGACACGCCGCCACCGCCCTGCCAAAACTGGCCGCCGCGTAACATCAGGAAGTAACAAATGACAAGCTGATGTTACGCGGGAGCGTTTGGGGCGTGGCCTCCGTGCCGCGGTGGTTCGGCAACCGCCCGGCGTCCCCGCACCCTCCCCGCCCGCCCCCGGCAACCGCCCCGCCCCACCCCGCGGCGCCGTCGCACCGGCGCGGGAATGTCATGCCCCGTATTCCGCCAGCACGTCCCCGTCGCGCTCCGCCATGCGGACGGCGCCAAGCAAGCCCGCCGCCCCCTCCGCGCCCGCGAGCCGGCGGACGGCCCACACCGCATGCGCGCGCACGACGGGCGAGGCGTGCGCGGCGAGGCGCGCCAGCGCGTCGAGGCAGCCGGCCGCGCCGGTGTTGCCCGCGACCACGCAGGCATTGCGCAACAACCCCGGCAGCCCGAGGCGCTTGACCGGCATCTTCCTGAAAACCTCCGCGAAACGCCCCGGCGTCAACTCCAGCACCTCGCGCAACGCCAGCGCCGCCACGCCCCCGCGCGCCTCCAGCAGCGCGCTGCGCGCATCCCGCGCAAAACGGTTCCACGGGCACACCTCCGCGCACACATCGCAACCGTAGATGCGCGCGCCGACGCCCGCCCGCAACCCGCGCGGAATCATGCCGCGGTTTTCGATCGTCTGATACGACACGCAACGCCGCGCATCCAGCACCCCCGGCGCGATGAGCGCCCCGGTGGGGCACGCCGCCAGGCAACGCCCGCATTTTCCGCAAAGCAACCCCACGCGCCGCGCCGCCGCGCCCGCCGCCGGCGGAGCCGCTGCATCAAACGACTGCCCGTCCGCCACGCCCGCCACCGCACCGGACGCCGCGCCCACCGCGCCATCCGCGCCCGCCGCGCCCGCCGCGCCGTCCGCTTCGCCCGCCGCCGCGCGCCGCCGCGCCGCCGGCAACGGCTCGTCCGGCTCCAGTTCGAGGCGCGTCAGGATGGCCGCGAGAAACAGCCAGTTGCCAAACTCCCGCGAAACCAGCATCGCATTTTTCCCCACAAAGCCCAGCCCCGCCCGCTCGGCCCAGCCCCGCTCCAGCACCGGCCCGGTGTCCGCATAATAACGATAATCCGCCCCCGCCGCGCCGAACAATTCCTCCAGCACCCGGCCCGCCGCGACCAGGCCGGCCTTGAGCGTGTCGTGGTAATCCGAATACAGCGCATAGCGCGCCCACACCGGCGCGCCCCCGCCGGATGCGGAATGCGGAGGACGGTTTTGGGCATGCGGAGGACGGAGGGCGGAATGGCCGCCGGCGGCAGCGGCACCGGTGCTGCCGTCGCCACCGGCACCGGTGGCGGTGGCGGTGGCGGC
>JAITDF010000381.1 GCA_031282705.1 Opitutaceae bacterium
CTCGCGGCGGTCTCGGCGAGACCGCCCTACCAAAACTGGCCGCCGCGTAACATCAGTTAGGATATCAGTGTAAACACTCCCCCCGGGCCACTGTGAAAATCACTTTTTGCCCGCCGCGCTTTGCGCCGGCAGCGACGCGCTGTTCCACGGCGCGCCGTATTCGGGCGCGGTTTCCATCCAGGGCATCTGCTCGCGCACCCACCCGCCGGGGACGGCGGCGACATCGCCGCCCGTGCGCACGGCCCCGGACGCGGCGATGCCCGCGGCCTCGCCCAGCGCGTGCATCGTGGCCATCACGCGGACCGCCGCCGCCGCCTCGTGCGTCGCGGAAAGCGCGCGGCACGGCACGACGAGGTTCGGGCGGTCCCCCGTCACGAGGCAGCGGAACGGCACCTCATACCACTCGCCCGGCGGCGGCGCGAAACCCCCGCGCACCGCGCCGCGCCCGCCCGCCGCCTGGTGCACATCCCGCGCGCCCTTGGGGTTGTGTATGTCTATGAAATAGGTGGAGCGGGCCACGCCGTCCCCGAACTTGCGGCCCTTCACAATGTCCTGCCGCGTGATGGTGTATAGGCCGCGGATGTGCCGCGTCTCGCGCACGCCGACCTGGCAGGCGACCTTTTCGAGATGCGCGTGCCTGAAGCACGGCACGTTCTTTACAAGCCAGCCGGCGATCAAAAAAGCCTGCCGCCGCCCCTCCATCTCCGCGCGGGACAAATCCTCCGGCGACAGCCCCGACGCCTCGCTGACGCGCGTCATGTTGAAATGCAGCACGCCGGCGCGCGGGTAATCATAAAAATGCATGAAGCTCCTGTAGGGATAATGCAGCCCGCCGCTCGCGAGCGCCTTCTGGAAATAGGGCTCGACCAAGGCGCGCGCCTCGCGGTGCGTCTCGCAGCGGTGCATCTCCTCCTTGTCCACATTGGCCATGCGGAAACTCGTGGTCATCGCCTGCGTGAGGTTGTCCCCCGGGCGGCCGATGTCGAATTTGCAGCCCGCCAGCGCCGCGAGGTCGCCGTCCCCGGTGCCATCGACAAACACGCGCGCGCTGAACGCCGTCACGCCGTCCTTGGACTGCACGTGCACGGATTTTATGCGCCCCCGCTCCACGCGCGCGCCGAGCAGATAACTGTGAAACCGCACGGTCACGCCCGCCCCGGCGAGCAGGCGGTCATAGACGCCCTTCAAATACTCGTCGTCAAAGGCGTAGGTCGTGAGCCGCGAGCCGAAGCCGCCGCCCTCCGCCAGCAGCGTGGAAACCTCCTTGAAAATCCCGCCGATGATGGAGCCCTTCTTCACGCTGTGGGCGCCGGGGTATTCGTGGCCCGACCACGGGTTCACGAGGCCGGCCGTCGCCATGCCCCCGCAGAATCCATAACGCTCCACCAGCAGCGTGCGCAGCCCCCGGCGCGCCGCCGCCACCGCCGCCGCCACGCCGGACGGGCCGCCTCCGCAGACAATCACATCAAAATCGAAGTTTTTTTCGCCGGGGATTTTTTTCATCGGAAATCCTCCCGATGCTTGGCGGCGCGCCCGCCCGTGAAAATCCCCCGTCCGCTTTCCGTGTAAAGTATTTCGGGGGTTGCCGCGCGCGCGGCGATGGCGGAAAAACGCCGCCATGCCAGTTGCCCGCCGTCTTTCCCAGCGCGACCTCGCCCGCATCGCGAAGGTCTCCCACACCACGGTCTCGCTCGCGCTTCGCGGCGACCCCGTCATCTCGAAGGCCGTGCGCGAGCGCATCCGCGCCATCGCGGTGCAGAACAACTACCGCCCCGATCCCGCGCTCGCCGCGCTCAACGCCTACCGCCTCGGCAAGCGCGCGGCGCCCTTCCAGGGCAACATCGCGTGGATGACAGACTTCGAGCACAGGGAGGACTGGCGGCGCATGATCCAGGCCGAGGGCTATTTCGAGGGCGCGCGCAAACGCGCGCGGGATCTCGGCTACGAGCTTGAGGAATTCTGGACCGGCAACCCGAAGCTCCCGGCCCGCCGCGCCTCGCAGATATTGATCGCGCGCGGCGTGCGCGGCATCATCGTCGCGCCGCTGCCCGCCGCCGGCGAAATCGCGCTGGAATGGGACAAGTTTTCCGCTGTCGCGATGGGCTACTCGCTCACAAAACCCAAGCTGCACATGGTGATGAACCACCAGTCGCGCAACATGCGCATCCTCGTCGCGCGGCTCGCCGGGCTGGGCTACCGGCGCATCGGCCTCGCCATGCCCGGGCATGTCGATTCGCGGGTCGATCACAGTTACCTCGCCGGCTTCTGGATCGGGCGGCATTTGCAGCCCGCGGAGGCGGAAAAAATCCCCGAACTGCTGGCCGAAAACTTCGACGAAGAGACGCTCGGCGCATGGTATGGCGCCAACAAACCCGACGTGATCATCACCTCCTCGACGAGCGTGTATAAAGTCATCGACTGGCTGCACGGCAAACGCCTGCATGTCCCGCGCGATGTCGGCGTGGCGGTGGCCGCGACGCCGTTCGGCGACTCGGTGATTTCCGGCGTGAGCGAAAACGTGCACATGATCGGCGCGATGGCGGTGGACGCCGTGGTGGCGATGATCCACCGCAACGAAACCGGCGTGCCCGCGCAACCCACGCGCACGCTCGCCGAGGGCGTCTGGTCGCCGGGCAACACCATCCGCGCGCAAAAGCCCCCGCCGCCGGCACCGCAATCATGCGCCGCCTAGTATGCCATAACGCGTCTTTTTTCGGATGGAACCACTGTAAAGTTCATTGGCAAGATAGTGCGAACGTTCATGCGTTATGGCATATTAGGGCATGTTAACACTAATTTGGAGTTCGTCGCAGTTTTCGATGAGGCAGTGAAGCGCCGGAGGGGCGGCGGCGCTTCACTGCCTCATCGAAAACAAACGATGCCGGACAAAACCAAATTGGCGCCCCCCATTCCAAATCCCCCCCTCCGCAAAACGAAAATCGCTTCCCGTTTCCCATTCCCCGTTTCCCGTTTCCCATTTTGCATTCTGCATTTCCCATTTTCCATTTTTGACATTTGCCCCGGCCCGCCCGCGCCGCAAAGCTGTCCGGCTTTTATGGCTTCCGGTTCCAAGAATCTGCGCCGCTCCATGCTCTTCACCAAACTGCTGCTCGCCCTCGTGCTGCTCGCCGGCGGCGCGTTCGCCTGCCTCCACCTGGAGGAAGCCCGCGCCTGGACGAACCTCGGCCTCGAATGGATCCGACTCATGGGCCCCGTCCCCTTCTTCACCGCGATGGCCGTGCTGCCGGCATTCGGCTGCCCCGTCTCCGCGTTCACCTTCACGGCCGGCCCCACCTTCATCCCGCAAATGGGCACGCTGTGGGTGTGCGTCCTCGTGTCGCTCGGCATGACGCTGGACCTCGCGCTCGCCTACTGGCTGGCCCGTTACACGGCGCGCCCCCTGCTCTCGCGCCTCATGGCCCGCATGGGCTACAAACTGCCCAAAGTCGCGCCCGGCGACCACACCGGCCTCACCGTGCTGCTCCGCGTCACGCCCGGCCCGCCGCTCTTCATCCAAAACTACCTGCTCGGCCTGGCCGAGGTGCCCTTCAAAACCTACATCCTCATCTCCGCGCCCATCATGAGCGGCTGGGCGCTGGCCGCCGTGCTCGCGAGCGACGCGCTCGTGGCGGGCAAAGGCCGCACAGCCTTTCTCGCGCTCGGCCTCGTCGCCGGCCTGCTCATCGCCGTGCGGATGGTGCGCAGACACTACGCGCGCCGGCAACCGCCGCCACCGCCACCCCCGCCGGCACCGCCGCCGCCAGCCCCGGCCCTGCCGCTGCACCCGGCCCCAGCCCTGCCCCCGCCGCCGCCGTCCCCGCCGCCGGAGTCCGACGTCCATCGCCCATCGTCCAACGTCTCTCGTCCGTCACCGCCCCCGCCGCCGCCGGACGGCGCCGGCGGCAAAACCCCGTGAACGACACCCCATGATTGTCCGCCAGCCATATTTCCCCGCCAAAAACGCCGCCGGCACCGGCACCGCCCCCGCCGCCGGCACCGCCTCAAACGCCGTGAGCGTGACCGAACTCACCCGCCGCGTGAAACTCGCGCTCGCCACCGCCATCCCCCCCTGCTGGGTGCGCGGCGAGATTTCCAACCTCCGCCCGCAAGCCAGCGGCCACGTCTATTTCTCGCTCAAGGACGCCGGCGCCCAACTCTCCGCCGTGCTCTTCCGCGCCGACGCCGCCCGGCAGCAGGCGCGCCTGCGCGACGGCCTGCAAGTGCTGGCCTTCGGCCATGTGGACGTTTACACGGCGCGCGGCCAATACCAGCTCATCGTGCGCGCCCTCATCGAGGACGGTGTGGGCCGCTTGCAGCGCGAATTCGAGGTGCTGAAACGCCGGCTCGCCGACGAAGGCCTCTTCGACGCCGCGCGCAAAAAACCGATTCCGCCCCTGCCCGCCACCGTCGGCTTCATCACCTCGCCGACCGGCGCGGCGGTGCAGGACTTCATCCGCATCCTGGCGCGCCGCGGCTGGCGCGGGCGCCTCAGCGTGCTGCCCGCCAAAGTGCAGGGCGAAGGCGCCGCGGAGGAAATGGCCGCCATGCTGCGCGCGGCGGACGCGGCGGGGATTTTCGACCTCCTGGTCATCGGCCGCGGCGGCGGCAGCCTGGAGGACCTCTGGGCCTTCAACGAAGAACCGCTGGTGCGCGCCGTGGCCGCCTGCCGCGTGCCGCTCATCTCGGCCGTCGGCCACGAAATCGACTTCACGCTGTGCGACTTCGCGGCCGACGCGCGCGCCGAGACCCCGAGCGGTGCGGCGGAGCTGATCTCAAGCCGCTTCCTCGCCTGCGCCGAACGCGCCGCCCGCGCCGTCGCCGCGCTCGACGGCGCACTCCGCGCCCGCCTCGACCGCACCCGCGCCCGGCTCGACCGCGCGGACGCGCGCCTGCGGCTGCTCACGCCGTCGGCGTGCGTGGAACGCGGGTTTCTGCGGCTGGACGACCTGGGCAACCGCCTCGGCGCCGCGATCACCCGCGCCGCGATGCTCAAGCGCAAACGCCTCGCCGCCGCCGCCGCCGCGCTCGAACGCCGCACGCCCGAGACCCGCGTGCAAATCGCCTCGCACCGCCTGCTGGCCCTCTGGAAACGCCTCCAAGCCTCCAGCCCCGCCTCGGTGCTCCAACGCGGCTTTGTCATCATGCGCGACGAAGCAGGCCGCCCCGTGCAACGCCGCGCGGAAATCACCCCCGGCCAGATGCTGACGGCGGAATTCGCCGACGGCGCAATCAAAGTGCGCAACGAAAGCTGACGCACCGCCGCGGCACCCGCCCGCGGTATTTTCGCGAAAAGAAAGCCATGTGAAGCCCGCCCGGCCTGTCATCCCCCAAAGAGCCATGCCTCCCATTTCTCCCATACCTCCCATACCTCCCATATCTCCCATTTTTCCACCCATGCCGCCACCCATGCCCCCCACGTCACCCCCCACGCCACCACCCATGCCGCCACCCATCCTCGAAACCCGCGAACTGCACTTCACCTGGCCCGGTGCCGCGCGCGCCGCCGCGCTGTGCGACGCGCAACGCCTCCGCGCCCTCGACGGCGTCTCCCTCGCGCTCCGTCCCGGCGCGCGCCTCGCCCTCCTCGGCGCCAACGGCTCCGGCAAGACCACCCTCCTCCTCCACCTCAACGGCACCCTCAGCCCCGGCTCCGGCCTCGTCCTCCACGACGGCGCCCCCCTCGACCGCTCCCGCCGCGGCCTCCTCGCCCTCCGCCAGCACGTCGCCCTCGTCTTCCAGGACCCCGACGACCAGCTCTTCGCCGGCACCCTCGCGCAAGACGTCTCCTACGGCCCCCTCAACCTCGGCCTCGACCCCGCCGCCGCCGCCCGCCGCGTCGCCGAAGCGCTGGCCGCCACCGGCCTGGAAAACCTCGGCGAACTCCCCCTCCACATGCTCAGCCACGGCCAGCGCAAACGCGCCGCCCTCGCCGGCGCGCTCGCCCTGCGCCCCCGCGCCCTCCTCCTCGACGAACCCACCGCCGGCCTCGACCCCGAAGGCGTCTCCACGCTGCTCGCGCACCTCGACCGCCTCAACGCCCAAGGCATGGCGATCCTCTTCTCCACGCACCACCTCGCGCTCGCCCGCGCCTGGGCCGGCGAAGTCGCCATCATGTCCGCCGGCCGCATCCTCGCCGCCGGCGCCCCCGCCCCCCTCCTCTCCGACGCCCCCCTCCTCCAAGCCGCGCGCCTCCACCTCACCCTCCCCCCCCGCCGCCGCCCCGCCTGACGCCCGGCCCCCGCCGCCGC
>JAITDF010000387.1 GCA_031282705.1 Opitutaceae bacterium
CTGGCCGCCGCGTAACATCACTTATCTATTGCCCTTGGGTCATGGGGTTCCATTTCATGACGGCCCGCACATGGAGCATCCCACCGAGACACAAAACCCCTTCGCAACCGCGGCCCGGCGCGAGGCCGGGCCGCACCGCCGCCACCGTGACGGCGCCGCGGGGCCGGCGCCCGCGCCAGACCGCGAACCGCGTCCCCCCCGGGCCGGCCGCATGAAAAAACACCGGCTCGCGCCGATTGCCCTGCTGGCCGGCGCGCTGTCGCTGGCCGGCGCGCCGCCGCCGCCCGCGCAAATCCGCCTCGCCGGCGACAACGCCGCGCTGATCAACCCGGATTTATACAACAACAAATGGCCGGCCCGCTGGATTTCCGTCCCCGGCGAGCCGGCCAACGCCTGCGGCGTTTATCATTTCCGAAAATCCTTCGAGCTGAGGGAAAGGCCGGAAAACTTTGTCATCCACGTCTCCGCCGACAACCGCTACAAGCTCTATGTGAACGGCCGGCTCGCCTCCCTCGGGCCGGCGCGCTGCGATGTTTATAACTGGAACTTCGAGACGCTCGACATCGCGCCGCTCCTGGCCGCCGGCAGGAACACGCTGGCCGCCGTGGTCTGGAATTACGCGGAGCAAAAACCCGCCGCCCAGATGAGTTTCAACCAGACCGGTTTCATATTGCAGGGCAACACGCGCGCCGAGGCCGCGGCCAGCACCGGCGCCTCGTGGCTCTGCCTGAAAAACGAAGCCCATGCGCCCTGGACGGACTGGAAGGTGACGGGCTATTATGCGGCCGGCCCCGGCGAATATATAAAAGCCGCCGCCCACCCGTGGGGCTGGGAGACGCCGGGCCACGACGATTCCGGCTGGAAAAAAGCCCTCGCCGGCAGGCAGGGCGAGATGAAGGGCGCGCGCGACCACCCCGGACGGCAATTGGTGCCGTCGCCCATCCCGCAGATGGAGCGGACGGACGTGCGTTTCGCGCGCGTGGCGGAGGCGGAGGGCGTCGCCTGCCCCGCCGGCTTCCCCGCGCGCAAGGCCCGCGTGCTCATCCCCGCCGGCGCCACCGCCCGCCTGCTTCTTGACCACGGGCGGCTCACCACCGGCTACCTCAACCTCCTGGTCAGCGGCGGCAGGGACGCCGAGATCGTCATCGGCTACAGCGAGGCCCTGCATGAGAACAACCCCGCGGCCACCACCAAATCATACAAATTATATCCAAAGAAAAACCGCGACGAGACAAAGGGGAAAATATTCATCGGCTACGAGGACAAATTTGCCGCCGACGGCGGCGCGGGGCGCGTCTTCACGCCGCTGTGGTGGCGCACGTGGCGCTATGTGGAATTGCGCATCCGCACCGCCGCGGAGCCGCTCGCGCTGGATGACATATACGGCACGTTCTCCGCCTACCCCTTCCGCCCGGAATATGCGTTTTCCGCGCCGGGGCACCCCGAGCTGGACCGGATGCTTGACATCGGCTGGCGCACCGCCCGGCTCTGCGCCAACGAAACCTACATGGACTGCCCCTATTACGAGCAGCTTCAGTATTTCGGAGACACGCGCATACAGGCGATGGTGACAATGTATAACACCCGCGACACCCGCCTGGTGAAAAACGCCCTTGAGCACGGCCGCCAGTCCGTCGTGCCGGACGGCATCACCATGAGCCGCTACCCGTCGGCCGTCCACCAGTTCATCCCCACCTTTTCGCTTTGGTGGATTTGCATGGGGCATGACTACTGGATGTATCGCGGCGATGAGGATTACCTGAAAACCCTGCTTCCGGCGTGGCGCGGCGTCATTTCATTTTATGAGCAATTATTAAAACCGGACCACAGCCTCGCCCGCGTGCCGTATTGGTATTTTGCCGACTGGACGGCGGGTTTTGCAAACGCCGGCGAGCCGCCCCGCGAGAAGGACGGCGGCTCCGCCTTCCAGGATTTGCTTTTCATCCTCGCCCTCGACGACGCCGCCGGGATGGAGGGCGCGTTCGGCTCCGCCGGCATGGCGCTTCATTATAAAGACATGGCCGGGGCCGTCCGCTCCACCATCCGCGAAAAATACTGGAGCGCGGACCGGGGCCTTTTCGCCGACACCCGCGCGCGCCGCTCCTATTCGCAGCATGTCAACGCGCTGGCGGTGCTGGCGGATGTTATTAAAAAGGACGAGGCGGCCCGCCTGATGGACCGTGTGCTGGCGGACAAAACCATCGCGCAATGCACCATTTATTTCCGCTATTATTTGCACCAGGCGATGAACAAGGCGGGCCTGGGCGGCCGGCTGCTGGAAAACCTGCAAATCTGGCGCGACCAGATGGCCCTCGGCCTGACCACGTGGGCGGAAATGCCCGAGCCTTCGCGCTCGGACTGCCACGCTTGGGGGGCCAGCCCCAACATCGAGCTGTTCCGCATCCTGCTGGGCATCGACAGCGCGGCGCCGGGTTTCAAAAAAATCCGCATCGCCCCCGCGCTGGGGGGATTGAAAGAGGCGTCCGGCACGATGCCGCATCCCGACGGGAGCATCGCGGCGGCGTATCGCGTGGACGAGTCCGGCGCGCTTGAGGCCGTGCTGACGCTTCCGCCGGGCTGCGACGGCGTCCTTGTCTGGAAGGGCCGCGAATATCCGCTGAAAGAAGGCCGGCAGACCATAAGAACGATTCCGCCCCCCGGGGCTCCGTGACGTGCGCATGCATGATTGCAGCCATGCGTTTTCACCCCCTTCATTATTTATAAATCGTTCTCGTTCTCTCCTGCCCATGCCTGACGAATAAAGATAAAGAGAAAGATAAAGAGGAAAGAATAACGAGAACCTCCCCCCTCTGCCCCGCCCCGCTTGACCTTACCTTGAACGCGCCCGGTTTCAAGCGAGCGCAAAGCCGAGTTGCGCGGCGAGGGATTGCCTGCGCACGCCATAGGCGGCGGCGAGGGCGCGGATGCGGCGCGCAAGTTCGTCATCCGCCGCCGCGCATCGCTCCGCCGCCGCCGCGCGATGCTCCGCCGCGCGGGGTTTGACCGCGGCAATCATCAGGTTTTTCGCCGTGTGCCCGGTCGAGATGAACTCAAACACTTTCACGCGATAGCCCGACCATTCGAGAAGCTGCGCCCGGAGCGCGTCGGTGACAAACTCGGCCTGGCGTTCCTGGAAAATCCCGTGGCGAAGCGCGCCGGCGAGCAGCGGCGGCGCGACAAGCTGCGGGCGCAGCTCCTTGTGGCAGCAGGGCGACACGACGATGAGGCGGGCGCCGGCGGCGACGCCCTTCGCGATGGCGTCGTCGGTGGCGGTGTCGCACGCATGAAGCGCGATGAGAATGTCGAGTTGCGCGGGGGCGGCGGCGGCGATCGTGCCCTGGGTGAAGGTCAGGTTGGCGAAACCGTGTTCGCCCGCCACGCGGTTGCAAAATCCGACAAGGTCGGCGCGGGCCTCGATGCCCTCCACGCGGGCGCGCCCGCCGAACAGCGCGGCCGTGGCGAAGGTGAGATAACCTTTGCCGCAACCCATGTCGGCGACGCGCAGCGGCGCGGCTTCACCGTCCGATGGAGAATGAAGAATGGATGCTGGATGAATGGATGCTGGATGATGGGACGCCGCCGCGCCGGCGGCGCCGCCGGCGGTTCCGGAGCCGGTGGCGGCGGCGGCGCTGGCGGCGGTCGCGGCGGTCGCGGCGGTGGTCGCGACACCAGCGACACCGGCGCTGACGCTGGCGGCGGCGGTGGTGGCGGCGACAGCGGTCGCCGCGCCGCCGGCGGAGATTTCCCATTTTTCATTATTCATTTTCCATTTCTCATCGGGCCCGACCGTCAGCAGACCCGCCTCGACGGCGAGGTGCGAGAGCAGTTCGGTGAATCTGTTGATCTGGCGGAATTTTGCCGCCATCGCCTCGCGCGGGCGTCCGCGTTCGTTCGTGATGCCGAGGGCGCGCAGCCAGGGCGCGGACATGTCCGCGGCGCGCTCCCGCGTCCGGTCGTGGCCCTGCGGCGCGGCGGCGGGCGCGGCCGCCCCCGGCGCGGTGGTTTCCGGCGCGGTGGTTTCCGGCGCGGCTGCTTCCGGCGCGGTGGTTTTTTCGATGCGGATGCGCGCCGGCGCGCCGGGCGTCCCGGGGCGGGAAAGCCGCGCGGTTTGCGTGACGGTGAAGAGATGCGCGTCGAGAAACTCGGTGGCGGCGAGGGTTTCGAGCAGGGCGAGCGCCTCGTCGCGGGCAAGGTTTTTGGTGATGTCGCGGGTGTCGTGCCGGTAAACGAGGGAGAGGCGCGGGCCGGCTTTCAGGGCGACCGGGCGCGCGAAGATGTTGCGCAACGTGGCGTCGGCACCCCGGTGCCTGCCGAGGGTGAGCTTGACCAGCGTGCCGTCGCGGACGGAGTCGCGGAGGAGTTGGAAAAACCGGGCGCTGGCATCGGGAGGCGGCATGGCGGCGATGCTCAACCGGCGGACGGGCAAACGCCAGCGTTTCCGCCGAGGTGGGGCGGCGGATGGGTTCAAAGTGATGCACTCCCCCTCCCCTCCCCCCTCCCGACATCTTCCTCTTTTCCTCGTTTCCTCGTTCTCGTTCTCTTTCTCTTTATTCTTTCCTCTTTATCTTTATCTTTCTCTTTATCTTTCTGTTTCGCAGGCACGGGCCGGAGAGAACGAGAACGAGAACGAAGAACGAGGAACGAGAAAGAGGAACGAGAAAGAGGAAAGAGAACGAGGAAGAGGGGGGGCGCGCGCGGCATTGCGCTTGCGCATGGCACGGGATTGCCGTGTTTTTGGAGGACATGCGATTGGCTGTTTTTATAACATTGTTGCTGGCGGGAGCCGCGTTGACGGGGTGCTCAACCTACAAGACCTCGGTCGAGCCGGGGAAGGACCTGGCCGGCTACAAACGCGTGTGGGTGAAACGCAACATGGATGACAACCACGGGCTTGGCGGCTTCATCACCGCCGCGCTCGACGCGCTGGGCTACGAGGCCGGCGCCGGGCCGCTGACCATGATGCCGCCGCGCACGCAGCTCATCGTGCAATACCGGGATTCGTGGACCTGGGACTTCAAAGACCACATGACCGCGCTCGAAATCACGGTGCTCGACGCCCGCACCGAGCAGCAAATCGCCCGCGCCGACTACGGCAATCCGGCCTCCATGTCCCGGCACCCCTCGGAGGTGGCGGAGCGGCTGGTGAAGCAACTGTTCGCGCCGCCCGCCGCGGAAAAGAAATAACCGAGGGGGAACGCGGCCAAAGAAATCCCAGGCTTCGCGAAGGCGCGGCGGCCCGTCAGAGAAAAAAGAAAGAGGAAGGAGGAAGGTGAACGGGAACGGGTAAAAGGACGAAAACGATTGCACCCTCCCCTCTCCCCCTCCCCACCCTTCCCTCCCGCCCTCCCCCCCGCCGCCCCCCTTTTCAGCTTTTTTGGAAAAATACTTTGCCCGGCGTCCCGGCGGGTCTAACAATGCCGGCATGGAAAAAGTCCCCTACCTTGGGCAGGAACTCACACGCTGGAACGTCGGCAACTCGACCTTTCTTGCCATTCCCGAGCTCGGAGCGCGGCTCATGCACTGGCATGTCACCCACGGCGACGGCACCGTGCGCGATGTCATCCACTGGCCGGAACTGGACAACCTGGACAACTTCGCCAGCGTGCGCGGCGGCAACCCCGTCCTCTTCCCCTTCAGCGGGCGCTCCTTCGACCTGGGCGCGATACACTTCTGGCGCGGCCCCGACGGCGAACGCCGGCCCATGCCCATCCACGGCATCGCGCGCCAGAGCAGGTTCGACGTGATCCGCTGCGACGGGCGCGGCTTCTCCGCCCAACTCATCCCCGATGACATCACGCGCGCGAGCTACCCGTTTGAGTATGAGTTTATCGTCACCTACCGCTTCGAGACGCTGAAACTCTTCTGCGAATTCTCGCTGCGCAACCTCGACACGCAGCCCATCCCGTGGAGCGCGGGGCACCACTTCTATTTCACCCTGCCGTGGGACGACGGCCTGCGGCGCGGCGACTACGCCATCCGCATCCCCGCCACGAAAAGCATGCGGCAAAACTTCCACACCGGACGCTTCGTTGACAGCCCCGCGTTCAAACCGCTGGAGCCGCTCGACAACCCCGCGCTCGTGGACACCTTCCACGCCGGCCTGAAGAGCGACGCCGTGGTGTTCGGCCCCGCCGGGCTTCCCGGCGAGGTCATCGTGCGCCTCGGCACCGGGGGAAAACCGCCGCCGGACGCCGTGTTTGTCACCTGGACGCCCGACGACAATGCGCCTTTCTACTGCGTCGAGCCGTGGATGGGCCCGGCCAACGCCTGCGAACACAAACACGGCCTTTACTGGGTGCCGCCCGGCCTCTCGCAAAGCTTCGTGGTCGAGGTGGAAATCAAATAACCGATGCCACGCAGCAAGCAGCGAGTGGCGAACGGGAAACGGGAAGTAACAGGTGGGAATTGGGAAGTAACAAGCAACAAGTGGGAAGTAACAAGAAGACACCGGCGCTTCGCGCCACCAACTATCAGCAGCGGGTGGCGGGTGGAAAACCCACGCAGCCGCGCAAGTGACAAGTCCCAAGTCCCTCCAAAAAAAGTCCCGCCCGCCTCCCGTCCCATTCCGTCCCATTCCGTTCATTTCCATGCCTCCCGTTCCGCCCATCCCGCCGCCGTTTCGCGCCGCTGTCTTCCTGTTACCTGTCACTTGATACCTGCTACTTCTTCAGCGGCAGCGCCACTGCTCGCTACTCGCTACTCGCTACTCGCTACTCACTACTCGCTACTCGCTACTGACACTATGAACACCCTGCTTCCAATGCCCGTGACGGCGCTTCTGCCGGATGTAGGCGGGCCGGAGTTGCTGCTCATCTTTTTTCTCGTGCTGCTGCTGTTCGGCGGCAGACGCCTGCCCGAGCTTGCCCGCGGCCTCGGCAAGTCGATCCGCGAATTCAAACGCGCCACCGCCGGCGTCGAACAGGAACTCAAGCGCGTGCTTGAAGACGAACCCGCCGAACGCCGTGCCCGCGCCGGGCAAAAACCTCTGGAAGCCGGCGGGAGCGCCGCCGGAGCCGCCGCCACCGCCGCTGTCGGTGCCGCTGGCGCCGCCGCCGCTGCCGGGGCTGATGGCGCCGCCGGCGCTGCCGGGGTTGGCACCGCCGCCGCCACCGCCGCCACGACTGGCGATGGTGCCGGCGGGCCCGGCGATGGCGGCGTGTCCGCGGCGTCCGGGGAACCTTTAACCGAAAACGACGCGGACGCGCCCCCCCCCGACGATTATTACGATCCGACCGACGACGACTTCCCAACCGGCGAGGACGCGGACACGACCGGCGAGGACGCGGACGCGGACGCCGCCGCCCACGGCTACGACGACTCGGCCAATCCGTATCCTGAACTGCGCGCCGGCGGAACGCCGCGCGATGGCGAAACGGAAACCGGCACGGACCAAGGCACCGGAGCCGAAGCAACCGGACCGGAAGCGGACAGACCGGGGGCAGCCGGAACGGAAGCGGACGGTCCGGAAGCGGAAGCGGACGGGCAGCCGGGGAAAAAAACATCACCCCCGCAATCGCCTGAAATCGGCGGCGATGTCGATGGCGGCGATGGTGGCGCTGGTGGCGGCGGCGTTGGTGGCGCTGGCGTCGGCATTTGATGGCCCCTGCCGGCAATCGCGATGATGCAGCGGCACCGCCGTCCGGCAAGGACACCGCGGCACACGGCGAGGACACCGCGGCACCCGGCGAGGATGCAGCGGCACCCGGCAGAGATACCGCTG
>JAITDF010000405.1 GCA_031282705.1 Opitutaceae bacterium
CTCCCCCGCGCTCCCCGCGCCCGCCGACCGCCCCGCGCCGCCCGTGCCCGACACGGAATTTTACCAGCCCGCCGACGCGTTCTTCCGCGCCTGCCTCCCCGACGCCCTCACCTTCGACGACGTGTCGCTCGCCACCCTCTACTCGGAGATACTCCCGCGCGACGCCGACACCGCCACCGCCCTCTCCGACACCCTCCGGCTCCACATCCCCGTCATCTCCTCCGACATGGACACCGTCACCGAGTCGCGCATGGCCATCGTCATGGCGCTCAACGGCGGCCTCGGCCTCATCCACTACAACATGCCCCCCCGCGACCAAGTGCGCGAAGTCGCGCGCGTGAAACGCCACATCCACGGCCTCATCCAGGACCCCATCACCACCACCCCTGCCGCGCTCGTCGGCGACCTCCTCGCCCGCATCGAACAAAAAAAATACGCCTTCTCCACCTTCCCCGTCACCGACGCCGCCGGACGGCTCGTCGGCCTCGTCTCCGGCAACGTGCTCAAGGAACGCTACAAAACCAAAACCATCGCCGAGGTGATGACCCCCCGCGCGCACCTCATCGTCGAAAACAAACGCGCCGTGGCCAAAGACCCCATCAAAGCCGCCGACGCCTTCTTCTCCCGCCACGTCGGCATCAACAAAATGCTCGTCGTGGACGCCGGCGACCGCCTGCACGGCCTCGTGACCAGCTCCGACGTCGAACGCATCACCACCGAATCGAAAGCCCTGCGCAAACCCGCCCGCGACGACGCCTTCCGCCTCGTCGTCGGCGCCGCCCTCTCCCCCGTGCGCAAACCCGACGGCACGCTCGACCGCGACAAAATCACCGCGCACGTCGCCGCCCTCGTCGCGGAAAACGTGGACGCCGTCGCCGTCTCCACCGCCCACGGCCACACCGCCGGCGTGGGCGAGGTGGTGCGCCTCGTGCGCGACGCCTTCCCCCGGCTCACCCTCATCGCCGGCAACGTCACCACCGCCGCCGGCGTGGCCTGGCTCGCCGAATGCGGCGCCGACGCCGTCAAAATCGGCCAGGGCCCCGGCTCCATCTGCACCACCCGCATGGTGGCCGGCGTGGGCATCCCCCAGCTCACCGCCCTCTACGTCGCCTCGCGCGCCGCGAAAGCGGCCGGCGTGCGCATCATCGCCGACGGCGGCATCACCAAGTCCGGCGACATCGTGAAAGCCCTCACCCTCGCCGACGCCGTCATCCTCGGCGGCCTGCTCGCCGGCTGCCGCGAGGCCCCCGGCGAAATCATGGAAATCAACGGCAAACTCTACAAACACTACCGCGGCATGGGCAGCATCGCCGCGATGAAGGCCGGCAGCGCCGCGCGCTACGGCCACGACAAAAACGACACCACGCGCAAACTCACCGCCGAAGGCATCGAGGCGCTGAAGGAAGTCTCCGGCTACGCCGCCGACGTGCTTGGCAGCCTGCTCGGCGGCGTGCAAAGCGGCATGGGCTACCTCGGCGCGAAGACGCTGGCGGAACTGCGCGCCCGCGCCCGCTACATCCGAGTGAGCCCCGCCGGCCAGAAGGAAGCCGCGCCGCACGACGTGATCGAAGTCTCGACCAAAAAAACGTGACGCCCCGCCACCGCCGCGGCGGCGTCGGCGGCGGCGGCGGTGGCGGCACCCGCCCACGGCGGCGGCGATTTACGGGCCTCCGGCCCGAAAGCAGGTTTGGTTCCGAGCGAAGCGACAGTCTGACAACTTGCGGTGCGGCGGAGCCGCGCAACATCAACTGTTCAAAATGAATTTTCAGAGATTCCCACAGGTCTTTCCGGCGTTCCCGGCACCCCCCTTCCTGGTGCGGCCTGTGATTGCACTTGACCGTGCCTCGCGTGCTCAAAAAAGTCTCCACATGAACCCTGCAAAACACCTCCGCGCGCTGGCCGCCGCCGGCTTGGTTTTCGTTGCCCTCGCGCTGCCTGCCCACCCCGCCCCCGCCCCTGCCGGCACTGCCGCCGCCGCCGATGACATCCCGCGCCGCCAGCGCCGGTCGCCCGCCGCCGTCCGCGTCGTCTCCGCCAACATCCGCCACGACTTCGCCGCCGACTTCAAGAGCGGCGACAGTTGGGACCGCCGCCGCAAGCTCGCGCTCGATGTGCTCCTCGCGCAGGACGCCGACATTTTCTGCTTTCAGGAACTGCGCCTGAACATCTACGACTACCTCAAGGAAAACCTCCCCGGATTCGCCGCGTTTTACGGCGTGGCCGAGGCGTCGAAAAACGCCGTCTTCTACTCCACCGCGCGCTTCGAGGAAATCGAGGGCCGCGCCTACTGGCTCTCCGAGACGCCCGACATCCCCTTTTCCCACCTCCCCAAAAGCGGCGACCGCCTCGCCAACCGCATCCTCCTCCGCGACAAACTCACCGGACGCCAGTTCCTCGTCTGGAACGCGCACCTCCAGCATGACAACGCCGACGTCCGCGACCGCCAGGCCGCCATCCTCACGGAACTCGCTCAAAAAGACTTCGCCGCCATCCCGCAAATCTGGACCGGCGACTTCAATGCCGGCATCAAGGAAAAAACCATCCAGCGCATCTTCGCCGCCGGCTGGCTCGACTCCTACGCCGGCGTCCACGGCCCTGCCGACCCCGGCTTCACCTTCCACGGCTTCGCCGGCAAAAAATATAAAAAGAACCCCGGCGCCGGGAAAATAGACTTCGTGTTTCACAACGCGCGCCTCCGCCCCACCGCCGCCGAAGTCATCCGCGACAGCCGGGCGGGCCGCTACCCCAGCGACCATTTCTTCGTCTCCGCCGAATTTGAATACGAAAAATAAACCGCCCCCTCCACGCGGGTGCGACTCAAGGTGATGTGTCTGCTTATACTTGCTTGCAACCAAGTCGCCGTCGCCGTCGGGCGGCGCAATCCCGGTTGCAGGCTGGAATTAACCTAAATTCCGCAGTTGAAACGAGAGTTCGTTTTTACCTGTCTCCAATTGCATTCCAATTGCCCGTTTGTGGCGACTGAAGTCGCCGCCCCGATTCTCTCCGCCGCCGCGCCTTTTTTCGGGGCGGCGACTTTAGTCGCCGAAAGCGGCGGAGCCGCGCGGCCGGGCGACTTCAGTCGCCCGCTCCCCCCCCCAATCCGGTGCGCTGATTTTCAACTGCGGGAGTTAGGATCAAACAAATTATCCAGCTCTCCCCGGTTTGATATTTCGCGTCCTTTCGCGTCGTTCCGCGGTTAAAATTGATGTTACGCGGAAGAAGCAGACTTGGAAGTCTGCGGCACGACGCTTCCGCGCAACATCAGTTATGCATGCAACCATCCATCCGGTGTCCGCTTTGCCAGGCTTGGGAGGGGCGCACGCACCCCGGGAGGAAGAAATCAATCGCGAGTGCGCGTCAGCCGGATGGTCTGCCTCGTCGTCGTCGGGCCGTGCACCATCAGTTTCCCATCGGGCGTGATTTCAAGCCGGTCAATAAACACCACCCGCCTGCCGCCGGTCTTTGTGGTGCGCCCGTGATACACGCAATACATCGTGCCGTCGGCATGGGTGAAAACCATGTTGTGGCCCGTGCCGGTGACGTCGCCGCCCCGGTCCGTGTTCTTTTGCAGCACGGGGTTGTTGCCGGCCTTCCTGAACGGCCCGAGCGGATGGTCCGACGTGGCGTAGCCCACGGCGTAGTTTTTGCCGCCGAAATAATTCGCGGAATACATCATGTAATAAACGCCGTTTTTCTTGAATATAAACGAACCCTCCGTCCAGCGGCGGTTGACCTCGCGCGAGGTGACGGACCGGCTTTCCCACCCGGCCTGTTCGTCGTCCATTCTTACGGGCGGGCGCAGCAGCAGCTCGGGCTCGCCGATGATGCCGGAAAAGTCGGCTTTGATTTCCACGCCATACACCCAGCTCTCCTCGATTTCCTTGAACCAGCCCCGCTTCCTGACCCAGTCCGCGACTTCGCTTGCGACCGGGTTTTTATAGCAGCAGCGTGAATAATACAAATACACGCGCCCGTTTTCAAAGTGGAGATTCGCGTCGATGATGGGATAACCGGGGTCAAAAATCGGACGGTCCATCAAATCCTTGAACGGCCCGCGCGGGCTGTCCGCCACGGCGACGCCGATGCGAAAGTTTTCCAGCTCGTTGCCCGGGTTCTCCTTCCAGTCGGCGCTGAAAAGCATATGGTATTTCCCGTCGATTTCATACACCTCTGGCGCCCAGAAGTTCTTGACCGCCCATGAGCCCGGCGCCGCGCCTTCATAAACCCGGCCTATGTCCGTCCAGTGCACGAGGTCGTCGGACACGCATGCGCGGAAACCTTTTTCGGATTCATGCGTGCCATACATGTAATACTTTCCGTCCGCGGCCTTCAGCACAAACGGGTCGCCAAATGCGACATCGAGCGGATTTTCATACGCGACGACCGCAGCCTCCTCCCCGCCGCGCGAGGTGAAAGGCAGGGCGGAGGCCGCGGTCATCGCGCAGAGTGCGATTGCATATAATATCTTCATATCAACGTTAAGGGCACTTTGAAAAATCATGTCCCGCGCGGAGGCATTGGGGGCGTAGGGCAAGCGTCCCGCTTGCCTGATTGGGAAGTAGGGCGAGCGTCCCGCTTGCTGATTGGGAAGTAGGGCGAGCGTCCCGCTTGCCAGACGGCGCGCAAAGCGCGCCGCCCCAAAGTGACGGGAGCATCCTGCTCCCGTCAGGCAAGCGGGTCGATTGCCCTACGTCTCCAAAGCCTCCGCGTGAGCTTTTTATGATTTCATGTTGTTTTTTGATTTTTCAAAGTGCCCTGAATTTTTAGAAGTTCCCTAATATGAAGGCTTGATAAGTGACAGGAAGGCGTCCTCCGCCGCATAATTGAAGAGCGGGACGGGATAGTTCGCCAGAATCGGGAAGTTTCTCTCCCAGTCATCGGCGTTTTTCCGGCGCAACCAATCGCAGGCGGGGCCGACGGCGTCCGCGTAACTCGTCGACGGCGTGTATCCAAGCGCAAGCGCGGCGGCGGTGCCCAGCGTGAACGGCGCCGGCACCGACCACGGTGACCAGCCGACGGCGGCACGGCCTTTTTCGTCGCCGGCATCCAGCGGCAGGATTGCGCCTTTATAATCCATGTGGCGGGCGATCAGGGCGCCGATCTCCGCCGCCGTCGGCGCCTCAGGATCGGCTGCGTTCAGGATGCGGCTCCCCGGCTTTCCAAGCGCCGTGGCAATCAAGGCCGCGAGGTTGGCGGCCGCGACGGTGTGAAAACGGCTTTGCCCGCGATACGCGAGCGGGATGACCCGCCGTCCGTCCATCATGCGTTTCACGAACCACCATTCGCGCGGATGCGATGAATACGGGCCATATACCGCGCCGGGCCGGATCACGATGACGGAGCGTCCGGACCCGTCGAGCAGGCGCCGCTCCAGGGTGACCTTGCGGGTCGAATAGGTCGCGGGACCGGGATCGACCGTCGGCTGGTCCTCCGTAATCGGCCCCGGAAAATCAGGGAATCCGTTTTCCCCTGCCTCGTCGAGCGTCCGCCCCTGCCCGTCGCGGTAAACGCTGGCGGAAGAAATCACGACGAACGCGCCAACATCTCCCTCGATTTCCAGCAACTGGTCCGCATGGCCCTAGTCGAAGGCTATCGTATCAATGACGGCATCCGCGCCCTTCTCCAGTGCCCTGGCAAGCGCGCCCGGCTGTTCGCGATCCAGCGTCACGATGTCCGCCCCGCGGGCAGGCAGGTCACAGGGCAGGGTTCGCCGCCCCCGGCTGGACAGGGTGACTTCCCATCCGTCAGTCAGAAGTTTCCGTGCCGCAGCGCGACCGATCTGCCCTGTGCCACCAATGATAAAGGCGTGGCGAGTCATGATTTTATCCTGTCAAAAACCAAAGAACCTTATTGAGGGTTGTATTTTCTGCCAGTCCCTAATTTTGGTCTTTCTCGACACCGCAAAAGCCGGCCAAATGATCATATAACCAATGCAGGCCGCAAATCACCGTGCCCCCTGCGAATCGCCAAGTTCGTGTCCGAGGGCCTTCGCAAAACCGGCCCGGCAGTCATCGCACAATTTGTCTCCCTTGGCATCGTGCTCATCAAGGGATGCGGGATATGCGCGCGCGCACAGTGGACTCGAAGGGCGCGGCACGCCGAGCATGTGTCCTGCGGACGATAGTATTTGTTTATAAGTGCGCGTCGCAAGGCGCTCGCGTTTCGGCGTCTCGCCTGTGAATTCGGCTGCAAACCGGTGATACGAAACGACACCGTAGTCGCCGTTGGCCTGCGCGCTCCCAAACATGAAATTATTGTTGCCCGCAAAAATATCCTGGGGGATCAACGCCACATAAAGCGTGCGCGGCCCTGTTCGCGGCATTGCCGACAGCATGAGCCGGGCAATCAAGGTGTCCGCCCTCCATTGCGAAGTATGCTTCGCGGCAAACTGGATGCTCTTGTCCAGAAATTCAGCCGCCCTGTCCCCCTCCTGATTCTGCACATGCCTGCGCGCCAGCGCGATGATTTGTCCGTCTGTTGCCGCATCCTTGTCCCCAATGCCTTCCTTGGCTGCCAGCGCGTCGAATTGCAAATCGTGCCACGGCAGTTTCCCGCGCAGGCCCTCGGCAAAAGCAGCGACTCCGCCCCTGTCGGGCTGCGCCGGCACAAAATCCCGTTTCTCCACATACACATTGATTTTGAACAATTCCCGAAGACGCGCACCGATTTCATGCGCCAGCCATTCCTGGCCTTCCGGGACCGTGATCATGCAAATGCGCAATTTTTCTCCAGCATCGTCCTTCGCGGAGGCGAATGCTTCCAGTTTTTTGGCGTTCGCGATATTGAGAACCCTCGCGCTCTCCTCCAGCATTTCATCATTTTCAGCATGGGCATGTATGATTCCATATGCATTTCTGGCCGCGTCCACCTCGCGCGCCTCCGCGCAAAGTCGCGCATAAGCAAGACGTGCATCAAGTCGTAACGGAGCTATGATCGTCGCCCGTCGGAAGTATTCACGCGCTTCCTCCATGTTGCCCGAATCCCTTTGTATTTCCGCAACCGCGATGACATATTCAATGTTTTTCCCGGCGCCGATACTGTCACCGCTTGCGGACATCCGCCACGCTTCATCAGCGATCCGCTTGAACTCCTCCAATTCGGAGCGGCCTTGGTCAATCACTTTTACAGCCGCCAAGGATGTCATTGTGAACAGGCCAAACAGCCAAAATATTATAAGGGAGATTTTTGGCGCGTGCATAATAAGAAGTGTTTTCGGTTTGAACCGTGACTTTGACCAAAGGGAGTTAATAAGGACCGGTTAAATATGAATGATGCGC
>JAITDF010000468.1 GCA_031282705.1 Opitutaceae bacterium
GATTTTTTATTTCCATTCGAGCACGGCCTCGACGGGGTCGTGGTCGCTCGGGCGGATGCCGTCGCGCGGGGTGATGATTTTCGCGGCGGAGCGCGGTGCCAGGCCGCCGGTCGAGAATATGAAATCAATGCTTGGCATGGGTTTTGGCGGGCCGGCCGCGGCAAACGCCTCGGTCAGCGCCAGCGGCGGGGCGCGTTCCTCGTTTTCAAAAGCCACCGGGAGGCCGGTGAGATAATTATATATGATCGAGTTGCGTTTGGAATTGAAGTCGCCCGTGAGAATCACCGGCGCCGATTGCGTGTGGCGCGCGTGGATGCGCTCCATGATGAGGAACGCGGATTTCGCGCGGGCCTCGGGCACGGAGACGTTGAGGTGCGTGTTGAAGAAATAGACTTTTCTGCCGGTGCGCCTGCCGGCGGCGATTTCGTGAAAGAGGCCGTGGGTGACGTTGCGTCTGCCGCCCTTGCCGCCGGGCGCCCATTGGTTCGAGCCGGGGGTTTCGGGGGTGTCGGAGAGCCAGAAGGTGCCGTGGTCGGCGCGGTCGAGCTCCCAGCGGTCCTTGCGCCAGAAGATCATGTTGGAGAGGGAGAATTTCGCGTGGGTTCTGCCGTTTTGCTCGCCGCTGCACGCGGCGTAGAGGGAGTCGTAGCCGGACAGGTCATCGGCGAGGTGGTTGACCTGGTGCAGCGCGGCGTCGGGGTGGACGGAGGTTTCCTGGGTGCCGATGAAATCGTAGGGCGCGCCGCCGGAGCGGTCGCGCATGATTTCGAGGACAACGGTTTTGCGGACGGCCCAGGGCTCGCATCTGGCGTCCTTTTCCCCCGAGGGCAGGGAGGTGAGGATGTTGAAGGTGAGCACGCGCACGGGCGCGGCGGGAGGCGGCGCTTCCGGCGCGGAATGGCCGGCGGAGAAGGCCGCGCAGGAGAGCGCGAGCAGGGCGAGGCGGCGGGCGGGGCGGAGTCGGTGTTTTTTCATGGCGGGAGGGAGCGGGATTGCGGGTGATGTTTGGGGGCGGTGTTTGGAGTGTCTATCAAAAAGAAAAAGCCGGCATCATTGCCATTCGAGCAGGGCGTCCACGGCGTTGTGGTCGCTGGCGCGGGCGCCGTCGCGGCGTTTGTCGATCACCGTCGCGGAGCGCGCGCGGAGGCCGGCGGTGGAGAAGATGAAATCTATGCCGGGTTTTTTCGCGGTGTCCGGATTGGCGGCGGCGAAGGCCTCGGCCAGCGCCTGCGGCGGGGTGCGGCGTTCGTTGTCGAAATCAATGATATTTCCGGTGAGGTATTTATATACAATCGAGTCGCGCCTGGAATTGAAGTCGCCGGTGAGGATGACGGGCGCGGATTGCGTCCAGCGGCGCTGGATGCGTTCCATGATGAGGAACGCCGAGCGGGCGCGGGCGTCGGGCACGTGGACGTTGAGGTGAGTGTTGAAAAAATAGACTTTTCTGCCGGTGCGCCTGCCGCCGGCGATTTCGTGGAAGAGGCCGTAGGTGACGTTGCGTTTGCCGCCCTTGCCGGCGGGCGCCCATTGGTTGGAGCCGGGGGTTTCGGGGGTGTCGGAGAGCCAGAAGGTGCCGCGGTCGGCGCGGTCGATTTTCCAGCGATCCTTGCGCCAGAAGATCATGTTGGAGAGGGAAAACTCCTTGTGGGTTTTGCCGTTTTTCTCGCCGCTGCACGCGGCGTAGAGGGAGTCGTATTCGGGAAGGTCGGCGGCGAGCTGGTTGACCTGGTGCAGCGCGGCGTCGGGGTGGACGGAGGTTTCCTGCGTGCCGATGAAATCGTAGGGCGCGCCGCCGGAGCGGTCGCGCATCACTTCGAGGACAATGGGCCTGCGGACGGCCCAGAGTTCGCATTTGGCGTTCTTTTCCCACGACGGCTGGGAGGCGAGGATGTTGAAGGTGAGCACGCGCACGGGCGCGGCGGGCGGCGGCGTTTCCGGCGCGGAATGGCCGGCGGAGAGGGCCGCGCAGGAGAGCGCGAGCAGGGCGAGGCGGCGGGCGGGGCGGGACGTTTTTTTGGTCATGGCTGGAGGGAGCGGGATCGCGGGTGAGCGTTGAGGCGGCGCTTAATTGCGGGAAGCCGCGGCGGCGTCGGCGGCGTTTTTCGCGGCGGCTTCGCGGGCCATGTCGCGGAGGTTGCCCCAGCCGAGGCGGGACCAGCCGTCGAAGACGGTGGTGCGTCCGCCCTTGAAGCCGTGGTCGGCGTTGGGCACGCGCCAGAGGGTGACATCGGCGCCGAGTTCGCGGGCGCGTTTTTCGAGGAGGACGGAGTGGTTTATGGAGATGGCCCGGTCGAGCTCGCCGTGGATGAGGAGCGTGCGCGGGGAGTTTTTTTCCAGATAATAATAAGGGGAGACTTTTTTGGCGATGGCGGGGCGCCCGGCCTCGGGGGCGGCGCCGAAGGCATCGGTTTGGTTTTTCTGGATGGCGAGCAGCGGGTTCGAGTACGTGCCCGCCCAGCCTTCGTGGTTCCAAAATTCGCGGTCGTGCATGTTCGTGGGGCCGGAGAAGGAGACGCCGCCGACGAAGCGGAATTTTGCGGCGGCGAGCGCGGGGTCGCCGGGGAAGTCCGCAGGCGGGGCGTAGAGCATCATGAGCGTGAGATGGCCGCCGGCGGAGTGGCCGTAGGCGAGGAAGAGTTGCGGGTCGAGGCTGAAGTCGGCTGCGCGCCCGGCGAGATAGCGGGCGGCGTCGAAGCAGTCGGTGACGCAGTCGGCGATGGTGAGGCCATTGTTTTTTGCGAAGCGGTAGGTGACGCAGGCGAGGGCGAGGCCGTTTTCGCTGAAATACGCGGCGTCGTCCGGCGAGGCGTAGCGATGGCCGCCGTGCCAGCCGCCGCCGTGGAGGTAGAAGACGACGGGCGTGCCGTTCGGGAAGAGGGCGCGACCCTTGGCGTCGGTTTTTGTCTTGGGGAGCATGAGGTCGAGCGTGAGGTCGTCGCCGCCGACTTTTTTATAAACGATGTCGGCGTGGAGGTCGCTGACCTCGGCCTTGCGCTTCATGCCTGCCTCCTGGCGGGCGTTGCGCCTGGCTTGCGGGAGCGGCGCGGCGCCGGCGGGCAGGAGCGCGGCAAACGCCAAGGCGGACATCAGGAGCAGGGCGGGGAGCCGGACGGGATTTTTCATGGGAGAAATGGAGGGTTGTTTTGTCGAGGTTGTCATTTTTTGCCAGGGTTTTGTTTGATTGCAAGAACGCGAAAGAACGGAAAGGGGAAGTTCCCGGTGCCAAGCAACAAGTATCAGGAAGAGGTGCGTGGGGTGCGACAGGAAGTGATGTCGCTCCCTCAAAAGGCGGGTGAAACCCAAAGTGATGTCACCGCCGGAGCCTTTCTCCTTTCTCTCTCTTCTTTCCTCTTTCTCTCTCGTCAGGAACGGGCAGGGAGTTCCGAGCGAAGCGGGAAGCCTGACAAGATAAAGAGGAAAGAAGAAAGAAGAAAGAGAAAGGAGAAAGACTCCGGCGGTGACATCACTTCCTGTTGCACCCAGATGCGTGTGTGCGTTGGTGTCCTCCTGTTACCTGTCCTTTGATATTTGCCATTTTCTTTCAGGGTTCCATGTTCCCCGTGGTTAAGTTTAATGGTTTGGTTTTTATTGAACACTGATGTTACGCGGCGGCCAGTTTTGGCAGGGCGGTCTCGCCGAGACCGCCGCGAGCACCACGAGGCAAACGACGGCGGTCTCGGCGAGACCGCCCTGCCAAAATCTGCCGACTGCGTAACATCAGTTAATAATTACACGCAGTCCCCCGGCATGTTTTCGCGGCGCGCCTCATGCGAGTTGTGCGGGCGGGATTTGGTTTTTCAGGGCGCGGCCGTCGCGGAGGCGGAGGAGGTTTTCGACGAAGAGCGCGGCGAGGCGGTCGTTGAGTTTTGAGGACAAGCCCGCGCTGTGCGGGGAGACGATGACGTTTGGCAGGGTCCAGAGCGGGCTTTCGGCTGGAAGCGGCTCGCGCTCGAACACGTCCACGCCCGCGCCGGCGAGCCTGCCCGATT
>JAITDF010000490.1 GCA_031282705.1 Opitutaceae bacterium
GCCATTATTCACCCACTGTTTTAACAGCAAACCGATGAATTTGCTTGGCGTCAGGTCAAGTGCGGCGGCCCGCGCTTTAATGAGCGCGGCGGTTGATTCAGTGGTGACCCCACCCACGACAGAATGACCTTTTTTTAAACCCACAACGATAACGAGTTTTTGAGGGGGAAACGGTTTAAGCAAAAAAAATGTTGCAAAAGCCTAAAAGGTTTAAACTGTTTGAATGTGTCGCACCCACAACACGCCCGCCGTCCTTCGTCGGTCTCCCAAGGCGACATGGGGGGAAGGTTGAGAACCTTCCGGCGGGCAAAAATCCGACGAGAAAGAAAACCACATGCCAACTCACACCGAAAAAACGGCCTCCCCCGAGGCCCCGAACAACGCCCAAAAAGCCATGCAGGCGGAAGTGGTCCGCCTTTATCAGGCCAACGTGGCGGCGATAAAGGAATATGAAGCGGCCTTGCACGCGCTGCCCGAGGCGAGCCTAAATCTCCGTCAGGGCAGGCTTGCGCTTGGAAAGTGCATCCAAGGGGCGCCCTTCCCCGGTGTGCAAGCTGCCTGGCAGCGGCTTTGCACGATGGAAAAAGAGGACCCTTTCCTCGCGCGGCATGACACGGCGCGGCGCGCCTCCGACGAGGCTCACCGCGCGTTTGTCCGCTTCATGGGGGACAACCCCGGCAGCGACTTCCTGCTCACCGCCGGCCTTGCCGGCGGTGAGGGAGGGTGGGCGTCATGACAATGGCGGCGCTGGAGCGCAAGGTGGCGATTTTGGAAAAGGCGGTTTTGAACCTCCGATTCCAAGTTGAGCAAAGCCATGCGCTGGTCACGGGGGATTGTTCCCCCGTGACCTTCAGCACGAAGGAGTTTGCCGGCAAAATCGGGCGTTCGCGGCAGTGGGTTTCGCGGGAAATCGCGGGCGGGCGGATCAAGGCTTACGGGCGGCCGGCGCTGATACCGGGAAGCGAAATCCTCCGTTTTTTATAGATGCATTTCCGGGGCAAACGGCACGCGCGCGCCGAGTACAAACGGCTGCGATTTCTGGACAACCGCCCGGCGGACGCGCGGCGGTTTGTGCGCGATGCGGTGGAAGCGGAGCGGGAATACGAGCGCATCATCCGGGGGACGACAAAGCAGACCATCAAAAGGGACAAGGCGGCGGAGCGGGCGGAAAAGGAGGAGCGGCGGCGGGGGACCACGCGGACGCTTGGGAAGGCCCTCGAGGAAACGGGCCTGCAAGTGTTTTTCGCGGACACGATTGAAGCGGCGGTTCGCGACAGGCGGCCCTACCGCGCCCCGGTGTCGCTGCGATTCCCCGGCGACGAGCCGGGGACGGAAATCGTGCACCCGGTGACGAACATCCGCCGCGTGAATTTTTTCCCGGAAATCGCCGGGGCGAAGCACGCCAGGCTCGAGAGGGAGCTGGCGGCGTTTGTGCTCGAACGGATTTCCAAGGGGAAGCTCGTGAGCATGATGACCTTTAACGGCGGCGCGAGATGGCGCGACGGCGCGGAGACGGGGCGGTTGAGGGAAGGGCGCGGGGAGATGCGCGCCGCCATGACGCGGCTCTTCCGCTCGCGCACATTCCAACGGTTTTTCGCGCCGCTCTTCACCGGCGAGGAATACGGCACGCCGAAAGGCCGGTATTCGGCGCGGCGGCGCGCCTGGCGGTGGCACATGCACACGCACGCGCACATCCTTGTCGAGGCGCGGGAGCGCGCGCCGGACTTCAACCGGCTGATGACATGGGTGCGGTTGCGCTACCACGGCATTTTGGCCGGCAGAAAATACCCCGGCCTGATAAAACTTCTGGACTTCGGCAAACCGGTGCCGGCGGAGCTGGCCGGGGCGGTGAAACAGTGGATGGAAGACAGCCAGGCGCTGGCGCTCGTGGAATACGACGGGGCGATCCGGGACGTTCAGGAGGCGTGCAAATACCCCATGAAGGACAAAGACCTTGTGGCGCTCTGCACCGAAGGCGGCGCGCAACCCATCCGCGACCTTTACGACAACCTGTTCCACGCCCGGCTATGCACGCCGAGGGGCTCGTTTCGCAAATGGCGGAAGCGCCTTTACGAACCGGACGGGTTTAGGCGGAAACTCATCGCGGAAAAAACGCCCGAGGGCGATTCTGTTTATCGCTCCGTGAAGGATTGGAACTGCCAGACGGCGAACATGGCCGAGGCGATTTGCGGGCGAAAAGAAAGGGCGGAAAAACGGAAATCGCTTAATCGCCTTAAAGAGCAGGAAACAAGGGAGTTGCGCGAAATCCTGAAATCGCGCATGGCGGAGTGGGAGCGATTCCAAAAGAATCGCCCGGGCGATTTCCGGGAAATCGCCCCCCCCGATTCCGGGAATCGCCCCGGCGCCGCCGTGCCGGAGGGCGATTTCCGGGGCGATTTCAAAAGAATCGCCCCCCCGATTCCCGGAAATCGCCCCCCCCGATTCGGGAAATCGCCCCCCGATTACATAGAATCGTTTCCGCGCAACGACTTCCGCATCGAGCGATTCGACTATCACCTTTTCCCGGCATGGTTCTGCCTGAAACGGGAGATTTGCGCGCTTTACGGGCGGCTGATGGGTTCGGCGGTCCTGTTTGACCTGGGCATCCCCGGCTTTGTCCTGGAGCACTTGCGGGGGATGCGATGGCACATCGCCGAAGAGAACGCGGCGGTGCATGAAATCCGCTACGGAGAAGGCCGGGTGCGGAAGCCGGTGCGGAACCTGGTGGTGGCGCGCATCGCGCCATCGTTCATCGGCGGCGGCGCCATTGCGCGGCCCGGCATCGTCGTCATCGGAGCGACCGGCGACATGCGCGTATGGCGCAACAATGACCTTGCGCGGCGCCTGGAGCGCATCGCCCGCCCCTGCATCGCCGAGGCGGTGACGCAGCGGGAATGGGAGGAGGCGGCGCCGGACTTCGCGCCGCCGGCGGACGGCGCCGACGATGCCGCCGCGCCCGCGGGCGCGGGGGACTTTATAGGGAGTTCCCAGACTCCACTTAATTTTCCGTTTTACAATTTGGGGCCGCCGGGAAACGGCCCCGGAAACGCGCAAAACGCAGAATCAACCGCCCTCGCGGAGGCATGAAACCGATGAAAACAACCGAAAAAACGACAGGAAAAAATGCCGGCGCAAACGCCGTGGCGGTGTTGTGCGTGACGCCCCGGAGCCATTACAAAAAAATGCCCGGCGCGGATGCGTGGGACGCGCGGCGGGACGCGTGGAACTTCGGCGGGGGGATGCCCGTGGTCGCGCATCCGCCGTGCCGCACATGGTGCCGGATGCGCGGGTTCGCGCTTGCGAAAATGGGGCCGGAGGAAGTCCGGCGGGAGCGCGCGCTTGCGGAGTTCTGCCTTTTGCGCGTGCGGGAGAACGGCGGCGTGCTGGAGCATCCGGCGCATTCGCTTTTTTGGAAAAGCGCGGGGCTGCCTTTGCCCGGCGCGGGCCGGGACGCGCACGGCGGCTTCACGGTTGAGGTCTGCCAGTCGTGGTTCGGGCACAGGACCCGGAAGGAAACCTGGCTTTACATCGCGGGCTGCGAGCCCGCCGGGGTGCCGGCGACGCCGCTGGGCCTGTGGATGGGCGGCGGCAGGCAATGGGCGCGGCTCAGCGGCAACCAGCGCAAGGCGACGCCGCCGGCCTTTGCCGCCTGGCTGGTGGCGCTGGCGCAACGTTGCGGGCGGAAAGGAGGCGCGGCATGAAAACGAACGAAAAAACGACAACCGAAAACGCCGGCGCAAACGCGCGCATGGACGCAAACGACATCGCGCTTGCGCTCGAAACACTGGACCATGCCGTCGATTTTCTCGAAGGCTTGGAGAGCAACGAAGATGACTTTAAGGAAGGCGGCTTGTTTTTCGGAAAAGTCCGGCGCGCCTTGGGTTACGGCAGATTGAGAAACGCCCGTGACGTGCTGCGAGCGCATTTCGGGCGGAAAGGAGGCGCGGCATGAGGCGGGAGTTTTATTACATCCTCGCGAGAGGCGAGGACTACGGCGAAGGGTTCATCTGCCTGGACGGGGAAATGGACGCCGTCATCCGGCCGACGCCGCACTTTTTCGAGCACAAGGGCTCGGCGGAGCTGGTGGCGGAGCACTTCATGATGGAATGGGGCGGCAAGGCGGTGGTGAGGAGGGTGTGGTTGTGAGCAAGCCCGCTTATAAGATTTACAGCATAGCAAGCCCTGACGGCGGCCGCATGGTTTTTATAGACCGCGTGCGGATTGAGTCGCTGGACCACAAATACAAGCAGGCGGCATGCGTATTTGAACGGGGATTCGCCCTAAAGCGGGTGATTCCCTTTGGAAGCCTGTATTCGACCCGTGAAAAGGCGCTGGCCGCGCTGGCCGCGCTTCTCGACACGATCCCCCTTTCCCCGCCCCCCCCTTCACCGCCGCCGGCTCCGCCAATAGAGCCTTCACACCAATGCACGAAAACGGAGCCGGCGGCGGCCCAACCTGAAATATAAAAACAATGCCCGCGATGCCTGAAACCGACAGCCTTGGCCGGCGCTTCGACCCGTCGAAATTCCTGCCACGGTTCGACCGCCTTCAACGGTGGATAAACGCCCGCGCCGGACGAAAAAAACAAAACATGGAAACGCCTGACACCACTGTCACAAACACCGACGCCGCCGCGCCCGCCGGCGCGCCGGAACCCACGCCGCCGCCGCCCGCGCCGGCGTCCGGCCCGAGGCCCCCGGACGCGCCCTCGTTTGACGACATCAACGCCGCCGCCGCCGCGCCGCCGCCGCCGCCCGCCGCCGCCGCCGCCGCCGCCGACGACGACGATGAAGAATCCGGCACGGTGGAAACCATCATCGGCCTGCTGCAAATCGCGCTGATGCTCATCGGCGAGGAGGAAGGGATGCTTTCCGAGGTGGAAAAGCGCATGTTGCGCCGCCCCCTCGAACGCGTCTTGAAAAAGTATAATGTCGGCCTCGACTGCCTGCCTTGCGAACTGGAGCTTGCGGCGGCGGTGGCGACAATCATCATCGCCCGGCTGAGGAAGCCCAAGACGCGGAGCCTGTTGTCGCGGTTTTTTGGCTGGGTTGGCGCGAAATGGGGCGCGTTCCGGGGCCGGCGCGCCGGACAGGACAAGCTCAGGGAGAAAAAAGGCGATGAATGACAAATTCCGAATCGCCATCATCGGCGGAAGCGAGGACGGGAAAACCTTCCTCGCGACCGGCCTGGTCCGCGGGCAATGGCGGTTCCACCGGCGCCGAGCGATCGTCTTCGACCCGTGGCCCGGAGAAAACGACTGGGGAAAATCGGCCTGGGTGACGGACGATTTTGAAAAATTCCGCCGCGCCGTGGAAGGCACGCGCGATTGCTGCGTGGTCTGGGACGAAGGCACGCACACCGGCGGGCGCGACCGGGAGAACATAAAACTCTTCACGGCGATCCGGCACACGCACCCGGCGTTCTATTTTGTCGGTCACAGCTACGCGGCCATGCTGCCACTCATGCGAGGCTCCCTCACCGGTGTGTTCATGGCGACGCGCGACCCCGACGACGCGGCGGAATGGGCGAAAGTCATGGTCGATGAAACCATCCGGGAAAAGGCGGTGCGCCTCGGCAAATACGAGTTTTTATACAAAAGGAAACACGAGCCGGCGCGCGTCGTGAAATACACCCCGGCTGAAATCATGGCGGGAATCCGGGTGCGGGATGCATCTTGGCGGGCATTGGCGCGCATTGACGTGCATTAAACACGAATGACGCATGTTTCCATGCGGCGCGGTTTATATTAAAATGGCGCCTGCAATCGTCAATCAGCCAACAAAACACATGCTCAAGAAAATCACCAAATACGCTTTGCCCGTGGCAATCGGGCTTTTCGTCGGGGCTGCCATCGGGGACAAAATCCCAATTGTCAACTCCCTCGCGGGAAAAGTCCGCGAAACCATCGACAAGGCGCGGCAATCCACCACCACCACCACCGCCGCCGGCGGCGCCGTGTGAACCAAAGGAACAATCATGGCCTACCGACAACCGCTCATCCTGACAAACATGAGTTCGCTCCCCGCCCCCGGCACCGCCGGCGGCAAGCGGACCATCTACCACCCCGGCAACGTCCGCATCCACGACATCACGCTCTTTGTGACGCAAGGACAGTCCGGCGCGCTCGGCGTCGCGAAGCCGGCGACGCGGGCGCAAATCATCGCCGCCATCTCGCGCATCGAGTTGAAGATCGGAACAATCACCCTTCGCGACTTCACGGCGGGGCAACTGTTCAAACGCCAGGACATCCTTGGCCACAAGGCGGGCCCCGAGGGGACGCTGACGATCTTTTTCAGCAACCCGCTCGCCGCGACCGTCGTCGGCGAGGAACTGACGGCGTGGGATTTGCGCGGCGTCCCCGAACTGCAAATCGTGGTGACGCTGAACATCCCCGCCAGCGGGACGCATTTCGACATCAACGCGGTTTCGTCCGTTGACTCCATCGCGAACATCAACGCCGCCGGGGCCTTCGTGGGACGTTTCATCCACGAAATCCGTTGGACGGACACCATCGGCGAAGGCCGGCAGTCCTACTTCCTGATACCGCGCACGCGGCACTTCTCGCGCCTTTGGCTCTTCGCCGACGCCAACCTCCCGGCCCGCGTCATCATCCGGCGCAACGGCGTGGATGTTTACGACGTGTCGCAGACGCTTTTGAAACCCGAGCTGGCCGCGATCCTCGACAAGCACGAAAAGAACCCGCCCGTGAACGCAGCCGGCGAGGTGGTGGACGTGTGGCCGATTATCCTCAATCCAAACGAGGTCATCGACGACCGCATGGAAATCACGCCCGCCGACGTGCTCGAACTCATCACCGAGCGCCCCGGCTCCGGGCAGGTCGAGTTCCTGCTCGAACAGCAAACTCCCGGCATTGCCGCCTGAGAAAAAAACCTGAGAACCCGCGCCCCGGCGTCCGATCGGACGCCGGGGCGCGGACAACCTTTAATAAAGACAAAAACGCAGCATGGCGGAAAACACTGACAACAACACGGCGGTCAACACGGGCTTCAGCTGGGGCGGGCTTCTCGACAAAGGCATTGAAATCCTCCCGGAACTCATCGGCCTCGCGGTTGGAAAGCAGACCACGCCGACCGCGACGGTGAACCCCACAAGCCTCAACCCCGCGAGCACCGGCGGCACGGGCGCGGCGGCCGGCGCCGGCGCGGCGGGCGCCAACACCACGCTCATCCTCGCCATCGGCGGCGGCGTCGTCGTTTTGCTGTTCGGCGCGTTCATGCTCGCCGGGCGCAAACGCTGAGCAAAACAATGACATGGCGTTCGACCTCGGCAGCATCCTCGGCGGCGGCGCCGGCGGCGCCGCCGCCGGCGGCGGCGGCGCCGGCGGCGCAAGCACACCCTCAACCGGAAACGCCGGCATGAACTTCGACATCGCAGGCAGCGCCTCCGCCGCCGTCTCGCAATCGCTGCAAAGCACCATCTCGACGAAGTTCGGGAACAACATCCGCAACCTCGGCAGCGGCACGATCACGGCGCGCTTCGACGAGACCAACACCGCCGACTTGAAAAACGCCTCCGACGCCAAAGCCACCAGCGCCACCGCAAAAACCGGCGACGGCGGCATGGCGGACGCGACAAGCGTCCTGCAATCCGAAGGCGGCAGCTTCAGCGGCTCCGCCGGCCTCGGCGCCACAACCGCCGCCCTCGGCCTCCCCGCCTGGTTCCTCCCCGCCGCCCTCGCCCTCGCCGCCCTCGCCACCCTCGGCGCCATGGGCATCGGCATTTTTGCCATCAAGAACAAATAACCCGGAAAACACACATGGGACTTTTAAACAACCTGCTCTCCAAAACCGTGCAAAAAACGCAAGCCGAAGCCGCCGAAGCCGAAGCCGCCGCCAAAACCGCATACGCCCCTGTTTACGGCGGCAAGGACGCCGGCGGCGCCCGCGACTTCGTGACCAGCTTCACCACCGCCACCAACGGCAAAAAACGCGGCGGCCTCCCCGGCGCCCGCCGCTGACGCCGGAAAGGACAATACACCATGGGACTCCTGGGAGACATGTTTTCGAGCAAGAGCAACAGCTCGAGCACGACAAGCATGACAGACAACAGCCGCAACCTTGTTGCGGAAACCGGCGGCATCCTCGCCAGCGAAGGCGGCTTTGTCAACCAAGGCGTCGCCGGCGACTATATACTAAACTACGACATGGGCGCCGACGTTGCCGGCAAATCCCTCGACATCGCCGGAATGCTCGGCGAGGCGATGGCCTGGCTCGCCGGCACAACCGTGACCGAGTCCAACGCCACCACAAAAGCCGCATTCGACAACGCCAACGCGATGGTCGAGAACAACGCCCGGCTCGCCGGCCAAAGCATGGACACCGCGCTTGCCTTCGCGCAAAACGCCAAACCCACCGCCGCCACCTACGCGGAAATGACGCCCTACATCGCCGGCGCGCTCGCGCTCGGACTCATCGGCTGGGCGCTGGTTAGAAAACACTGAACATGGACATTCCCGCATACCCGGCGCTCTCAACCGCGGCCAACGCCGCCGTCGCGAAAGGCATCGACCTCCCCGCGCCCTTCCAGTCCTTCCGCTTCGCCATCCCCCCCGGCGAGGCGCGGCACTTCGACGGCCTCGGCAACCGCCTTTACGTCGCCACCGCCACCGGCGAGATTGAAATATCGACGGACGGAACCAGTTTCGAACTCTGGGACACGGCGATGGAACTGGACTTCGGCCCGAATCACTTTTTCCGCCGCGTGCATCTCCGCAACCCCGGCGGCGATGCAGTCACCGGCATTTTATACACAGGCTTTGCCGGCATCGGCGACCACCGGATGCATCAAGTCGGCGAAACCCGGCTCACCCTCGAAAACCAAGCCGGAACCGCGTATGAAAACACCGCGATGTTAAACGACACGGGCTGGAAGCTCATCGCGCCCACCGTGACCGGCAAACGCGAAGTATGGATCGCCGTCGAACGGGCGGACGGCGGCGACGGCCCCGCGCCCGCGGCCTGGTGGCGCGCCAACAGCAGCGACGACACCCGCGTGCCCTCCCACGAAATCGGCCTCGCCCTGGACGGCATCACCCGCCTGCCCTTCTCAGACCGCATTGAAGTCTGCACCGACGACGCCGGCGCCGGCCTCGCCCGCGTCCGCTTCTGGCTGGTCTCATTCATGGACGCCGGCGGCGACACCGCTTACGGCCCGCCCGCGCCCGAGGAAACCCTTCTTGTTCCGCAAATGTCCGCGCCCAATGACTACCAAGGCCTGGCAATCTCCGCCACCAAGAGCAATGAAGACGACATATACAAACTCTTTGACCGCGACCTCTCCACCGAGTTTGTGTGCGGCGACATCGGCCAAAACTGGTGGGGTTTAAGCATCGGCTTCGGCGCTCAATACAACATCACCCGCATCGCCGCGAAGTGGAACAACGTTGAAGTCAAAAACGCCGACTACGGCCCCAAATATATGCGTGTGCTCTGGAGCCCGGACAATGTGAGCTGGCATTACCTGGTGGGGGAAGGCGGCGACGGATGCGGAAAGGCCGTCGCGCTCGGACAGGTCATCTTTGCGCACTCATGGGAAAGCGGCCAGGCGCCGGCGCGTGCTTTGAAATTCGAGGTCCTGCGCCCGTGGAACCGCAAGGCCGGCGCGAGCCATTTCCGCCTCGCCGCGCTCGAAATCTACACAAAAGACCCGGTTGACTGACCCCCCGCGCCCATGCCTCTCCGCAAACCGCAACTCAACCGCATCGGCCTGTGCGCCTGGCCCGACGACGCGCACAAACCCCTCGTCCACGACGCCACGCTCGCCGGCG
>JAITDF010000528.1 GCA_031282705.1 Opitutaceae bacterium
ACCGCAGGTTTCCAAACCTGCTTAAAAACTCACGCCTGGCCGCGAACCCGCAATCAGGCATGAGCTTCGAAGCAGACTTGGAAGTCTGCGGTACGACGGAGCCGCGTAACATCAGTTAACAACCAAAGCAGAGAAAGACTCGCCTGCCGCCGGACCACCGCCAAATCTGGCCGCATGCCGCGCGAGGCGCACCGCACACAGCGCTCCTCGCGCCACACGCCTCGCGCCGCCCGTCGCACGCTTCGCACGGCGCGCGGCGCATCGCGCATCGCACCCGGCCTCCTCCCATATCTCCCATTCCTCTCATATCGCCCATTCCTCCCATGCACGCCTTCCGTTTCCCTTGGTTTCTCCAGATGTTCTTCCGCATCCTGTCCGCCGCCGCCGCACCCGTCGGCGTCGCCGCCGCATCCGCTCCCGTCGCCGCCGCCACCGGTGCCGCGCCCGCCACGCCCACACACGCGCCCGCGCCCGCCGCCGCTTCCCCGGCGGCGGCTCGCGAGACGCTCGACTTCAACCGCGCATGGCGTTTCACGCGTTCCGACCCGGCGGGCGCCGCGCTGCCGGGGTTCGACGACTCCGCCTGGGAAACCGTGTCGGCCCCGCACACGTTCAACGACACCGACACGTTCGACGACTGGTCGCCCGCCGGCCATCGCGGCGAGTGCAAACAGTGGAGCGGCCGCACGTGGTATCGGAAAACCTTCACCCTCCCCGCCTCGTGGCGCGGCAAAAAGGTTTTTGTCGAGTTCGAGGCCGTGCGGCAGGTCGCCGAGGTCTGGCTCAACGGCAAAAAACTCGGCACGGCCAGGAGCGGTTTCACCCCCTTCGGCTTCGAGCTGACCGCGCACCTCAACGCCGACGGCTCGCCCAATCTCATCGCCGTCATGGCCGACAACCGCTTTATGACCGACCCCGACCCCGACCCCGGCGCCGCCGGCGGCGCCATCGCTGGCGCGAGTGCCGCACCCGCCGCCGCCCCAGCCGCCGCCGCCGCCCCCGCCGCCGGCGTCGCGCCGCCGCCGCCGCCGGGGCGGGACCGCACGGGGTCGCTGCACGACATGCTCGCGCAGATGGAGCACGGCATGCCCGGCCGCGTCGAGGACTTGCAGGCCGGCCAGATTCCCTGGAACAACCCCCACTGGCACCCCGCGCACGGCGGCATTTACCGCAACGTTTTTTTGCACGCCACCGACCCGCTGCACATCACGCTGCCGCTCCACAGTTTTTTGCGGACCGAGGGGCCCTACGCCTACGCCGTCGAAATCAGCGCGGCGCGCGCGCGGGTGGGCATCGACGTGCCGTTGCGCAACGACCGCGCCGCCGCGCAGCGCGTGACCGTGCGCGCGGAGGTTTTCGACGCCGGCGGCCGCCGCGTGCTCGCCGCCGCCGCCGCGCGCGAGCTGGCGGCGGGCGCCGCCGCCAAGGTCACGCTTTCCGGCGACATCGACCGCCCGCGGCTCTGGCAGCCCGGCTACCCGCACCTCCACCGCGTCGTCTGCTCGCTCGAAACCGGCGGCGCGACGGTGGACCGCGTGGAGCTGCCCCTCGGCCTGCGCACCGTGCGCTGGGACCCGCGGGCCGGGTTTTTCATCAACGGCGCGCACGTCAAGCTCCACGGCTGGGGCCAGAAACCCACCGGCGAATGGCCCGGCCTCGGCGCGGCGCAGCCCGACCGGCTCCACGCCCACACCCTGCGCCTCATGCGCGAGGCCGGCGGCAATTTCGTGCGCTGGGGCCACGCCGCCGCCGGCCCGGCCTCCATCATCGCCGCCGACCGCCTCGGCCTCGTCACGCTCCAGCCCGGCGTCGATGGCGAGCGCGACACCTCCGGCGCGGCCTGGGCGTTGCGCTCCGCCGCCTTCCGCGACGTCATCATTTACTTCCGCAACCACCCCTCCATCCTCATCTGGGAGGGCGGCAACCAGAAGGTCTCGCGCGAGCACGCCGCCGAGTTGCGCGCGCACATGGACAACTTCGACCCGCACGGCGGGCGCGCCTACGCGCACCGGCGCGCCGACGCGATCACCGCCGCCTTCATGGACCTCGGCATCGGCACCGAGGGCGGGCGCGAAATCGCGCACCTGCCGGTGGTCGAGGGCGAATACAACCGCGAGGAGTCGCCGCGCCGCGTGTGGGACGATTTTTCGCCCCCGACTTTCGGCTACGCCGCCGTGCCCGGCAAGGTGCAGACCTACCGCCTCAACTCCGAGCAGTTTGCCGTCAACCAGATCACCCACTACATGAAAAAACTCTGCGCCGGCGCGGGCGTCGGCGGCGGTGGCGCGGGCGGCGCGCACGCGGGCGGCGCGGGTGCAGGCGCCGCGGGTGCCGCGGGCGCGGGCGGCGGCACGGGCGGCGGCGGCGCCCGAGCGGACGGCGCGGGTGCGAGCGGCGCAGGCGCGGACGGCGCCGCCGCGCCCGACGCGCACGCGGGCGGCGCGAACTGGATTTTTTCCGACTCGACCAGCGGCGGGCGGGTCGAGACCGAGGTCGCGCGCGCCAGCGGCGAGGTGGACGGCGTGCGGTTGCCCAAGGAAGCCTACTTCGTCTGCGCCGCGATGTGGCGCGCCGACCCGCAAGTCCACATCATCGGGCACTGGACTTATCCGGCGGGAGTGCGGAAGGCGGTCCATGTGGCGTCCAACGCCGAAGAGGTCGAGCTGCTGCTCAACGGGCGGTCGCTCGGGCGCGCGAAGCCGGAGCTGCGCCACCTGTTCACGTTTCCCGGCGTGGCGTTCGCCCCCGGCGTGCTCACCGCGCGCGCCTTTCGCGAGGGGCGGGAGGTCGCCGCGCACACCTTGCGCACCGCGGGCCCGGCGGTGGCCTTGCGCATGACCGCCCCGCTCGCCGGCCCGCCGCGCCCGGTGCGCCCGGCGCACGATGCGCACGATGCGCGCGAGACGGACGGGACGCCGGGCGCGCGGCGCGAGGCGCGACTGGACGGCGGCGGCGGCGGCAGCATTGGCGACGGCGGCGGCAGCGTTGCCGCCGCGGGTGCCGCCGCCGCCGCCGCGGGCGGCGTTTCCCTGGCCGCCGTTACGCTGGCCGCCGACGGCGCGGACGTGGCCCTCGTCGATGTCGAGGCCATCGACGCCGACGGCAACCGCTGCCCCACGTGGCAGGGACGGGTCGATTTCACCCTGGAAGGCCCCGCCGTCTGGCGCGGCGGCTACAACAGCGGCAAACCCGGCAGCATCAACCACCCCTGGCTCGACCTCGAAGCCGGCATCAACCGCGTGGCCTTGCGCGCCACGCTGGCGCCGGGCCGGGGCGTCCTGCGCGCCCGCGCCGACGGGCTCCGGGACGCCGAAATGGAATTTGAAGCCGTGCCGCCGCCGCCGGCCCTTTTGACCGCCTCCCCGGCGCTCGAACGCTTTCTGCTCCTGCCGGACACCGCGCTCCCGCGGCCCGCGCCCGACTGGCACGCCGTCCCCGCGCTCGCCAAGCCGCGCCCGCCGCTGGTCAAACCCGCCGCCGCTTCGGCGGACGGCGTCGCGGCGGACGGCGGCGCGATGGCGGGGCGTTTTGCCCGGACATTTTCCTATTCCGCGCCCGGCTCGCAAATCACCCACCTCGATACCGACGCGCAACCGGGCAAAAACGCCTACGCGGACACCGACTCGCCGTTCGGCGAGCTGCCCGCGTTCCTGCGCGGCGCCGACTGGATAAAAGCCTGCAACGGCGACGCGGCCTACCACGCCGTCGATCTGGTCGAGCTGGCGGTGGCCGCGGGCACGATGGTGGTTGTCGCGCACGACGACCGCCTCCCGCGCCCGTCGTGGTTGACGGCCCGGTTTGAGCGGACGCCCGGCAAAATCACCGTGCTCGGCCGCCCGATGACGCTTTTCGTCCGCCCCATGCCCGCCGGCGGCAGCCTGACCGCCGGCCCGAACACCGAGTCAGCCGCCGCCGCCGCGACCGGCGCGGCGAAGGCCGGCATGTATGTGCTGTTCGTGACCGCCGGGCAATGACGCCGGCGCGCGGGGCCGGAGGCGGGGCCGGCGGGATGCGCCGGCGCCGTCCGCCTCAAGCCTTGTCCGGCTTGGCGTCGCCCGCCGCGCCCGCCTGCTGCTCCGGCGACTCCGGCTCGAAGATGTAGCCGATGCTGTGCACCGTGCGGAAGGCGTCGAGGTTCAGGCCGTTGTTGCGGAAAAGCTCGCGCACCTTCACGATGTATTGATCGAGGGAGCGGCTCTTCACGTCGGCATGGATGCCCCAAACGGAATGGATGAGCGCCTTGCGGGTGATGATCACGCTGCGATTCTGGTTGAGATACGAAAGGATGCCCAGCTCCTTGCGCCCCAGCTTCGCCACCGCGCCGTTGGGAAATTTGATTTCCAGCCGGATGGGCGTGACTTTCGCGCCGCAGAACTCGAAGGGGCTGTCGCTCACCTTCGCGTTCTTGGTCACATGCAGATCGCTGGACGCCTCGGCGCGCCGCAGCACGGCATTGATGCGCGCGACAAGCTCCGGGTAGCTGAACGGCTTCGTGATGTAGTCGTCGCCCCCCATGTCGAGCCCGCGCACCTTGCTCATCTCCTGCGTGTTTCCGGTGAGGAAAATCGTCGGGATGGAGATGTCGTTTTTCTTGAGTTCCTCAAGAAACTGGAAGCCGGACTGGTCGGGCAGGTTGATGTCGAGCAGAAGAAGATTGGCGAAATTGCGCTTCAAAAACCGCATGGCATGAGCGCAACGCGTGTGAACCTGCGCCTGCATCCCCGCTTCTTCAAGCTGCGCGGCGATGAGTTTCGCGAGTTCTTCCTCGTCTTCTACTATTAGGATTAGGGGTTTAGGTGCTGAACGCATGGATTTAACGGGTTATGCTTTTACAAAAAAAACGGACATGTCAAAGCATTATTGCGATTTGATTGCGGGAAATACAGACATCGTTGAGCAGACAAATAGGAGGACTTGGCACGTTTGCAAGCCTTTAGGTGCCCGCGCGACGTTGTTTTCCATAAAAACCTTGAAATGCTTGTGATTTACAGATGATTTGGCGGGCCTATGCCAGCCACCACACCGCTCCTCATGCTCGGCCTGCCCAAGGGCAGCCTTGAAGAATCCACCAAGGCCCTTTTCGCCAAGGCCGGCTGGAAAATCACCACCAGCTCGCGCTCCTACAAACCCTCCATCGACGACGCCGAACTCGACGGGCGCTTCGTCCGCGCCCAGGAGGTCAGCCGCTACGTCGAGCACGGCTTTTTCGATTGCGGGCTGACCGGCCACGACTGGATCCAGGAAAACGAATCCGACGTCGTCGAGGTCTGCGACCTCATCTACAGCCGCGCCTCCACGCAAAAATCCCGCTGGGTGCTCTGCGTGCCCGAAAACTCCCCCGTGCAAAGCCCCGCGGACCTCGCCGGCAAACGCATCGCCACCGAGCTGGTCGGCACCGTGAAACGCTACTTCGCCCAAAAAAACATACCGGTGACCGTCGAGTTCTCCTGGGGCGCCACCGAGGTGAAGGTGCCCGATCTCGTGGACGCGATCGTGGACATCACCGAAACCGGCTCGTCGCTGCGCGCCAACAAACTGCGCATCGTGGACACGCTGCTCGAAACCAACACCAAATTCATCGCCAACAAGGCCAGCTGGGCCGACCCCGCCAAGCGCAAAAAAATCGGGACCATCGCGCTCATGCTCACCGGCGCGCTGGAGGCGGGCGGCAAGGTCGGCCTCAAGCTCAACGCCCCGAAAGCCGGGCTCGACACGCTGCTCAAGGCGCTGCCCGCGCTCCGCAACCCGACGGTCTCGCCGCTCGCCTCGCCCGACTGGGTCGCGCTGGAAACCATCATCGACGAAAGCATCGCCCGCGAAATCATCCCCCGGCTCAAGTCCATGGGCGCCGAGGGCATCATCGAATATCCGCTGAACAAAGTCGTGTTCTGAAAACCGGTTTGCGAGAACGGGGAACGAGAAAGAGGAAAGACAGTGGCGGCAGCGTTGAAACGCCGGAGTGTCCCGCAGGGGCATGATAGTGGCAGCACGGCGTTTCAACGCCGTGTTTTGGTTCCGCACCAAACCGCGTCCCGCAGGGACAGGTCAAAAACGAAAACTCGCTCGAAACCAAACCTGCTTAAAAAAATAAAAGCTCACGCCT
>JAITDF010000549.1 GCA_031282705.1 Opitutaceae bacterium
CATGTGGCGCAGGCTGGCGGACTGTCGCCCCGCTCGGAACAAAACCGGCTTGAAAACTGAAGTTACGCAGCCAAGGGAATTCAAGGCTTCGCGAAGGCGCGGCGGCTCGGGATTAGGTGGCACGGGCGTCCCAGCCCGTGTTTCGCGAAGGCCACCGCCCGAAAACGTGGGCGGGTCGCCCGTGCCTCTCAATCCACCGCCGCGGCGTAACATCAGTTAAAAACTCACGCCGGGCCATGAGCCTGCAATCAGGCGTGAGCTTCGGCGCAGACTTGGAAGTTTGCGGTGCGGCGGGACCGCGCTACATCAGTTAGGATGAATGATAATCCATGTAATTCGCGGACAGTTTGACGGCGGGTTTTATTTTATTGCGACAGAATGAACGGGGCTGCCGCGCCGGACGCCCCTCCATTCGAGGGGCGGCGCGCCATGGTGTTCGCGGAATCGTTTTACGAAATACGCGCTGGAGTTGAAACCGCAGGACGCGCCGATTTCCTTGACGGAGAGCTTGCTCTTGATGAGCAACTGCCCGGCGAAACGCAGGCGCGCGGCGGTGACAAAACCGGCGAAGCCGCCGGCGGCATGGAGCCTGAACAGGCGCGTGAGGTGGTCGGGGCTGATGCCAAACACCAGCGCCACATGGTCGCGTGAAAGATCGCCCTGCAAATGGTCGGTGACATAGGCGCTGATTTCATCCACCAGCCTGCAGCCGCCGGGCGGGCGCGGGGCGCGGCCGGCGGAATCGCCGTCGGCGCGCAACTCGCGCAGGCACCAGGCCAGCAGCGCGCGGGCGGAGGCGGCGAGGGTGTGCGAATCCGGTTCCATCTCCGGCCCCATCTCCGGCCCCGGCTCCGCCGCCGTTGCCGCCGTCGCCGCCGTCACCGTCACCGTTGCCGTTGCCGTTGCTGCCGTTGGCGGGCAGGCCGCGTGCATGAGCGCGAGGGCGTGCGCCAGTTCGCCGCCGGGCGCGGAACCGGTCTGGTGCGACAGCAGGATTTGGGTGGGTTGCGCGGCGGCGGAGGCAAGCGGCAGGTTATGATACCAGACGAAGCGTGTGCGGTCGTCTTGAAAAACCACCGACAGCATGGTGCGCGCGGGGCCGTTGCGCACGAGATACCAGCTGTCGGCCGGCATCCAGCAGAGTTGCCCGGGCCGCACCACGATGTCGCGCCGGCGGCTGGCAAACTCGCGGATGGTGCGGTGCTCGCCCGCCAGCGTGAGGATGAACCGGCGGTCGGAGACATACGAGAGGCTTGTGCCGCCGCGCGCGCGCGCATCCGGCGGGTCGGGCAGGTCGCCGGGGATGTTCTCGTGCACGATGGCCGAGCGCGGCATGCCGGCGTCGAGCAGCCGCTCCAGCAGTTTTATAAAGGAACGGCGCGGGTCCCCCGCCGCGATGGCGCGCTTGAGCAGGGGCAGCCCAGGGAGTTTCCGGTTGGGAGGGTGTTCGTGCATAAAGGAGGGACACGGGGGCGCAACTCAAAGCAGTGTCAGCCCATCTTTCTTCTTTCTCTTTATCTTTCGTCGGCAACGGGCGGGGAGTTCCGGGAGAAGCGGGAAGCCTGACAAGGGGAAGGAGAAAGAATAAAGAGCCGATGTTACGCAGTCGGCAGATTTTGGCAGCCGTCGTTTGCCTCGTGGTGCTCGCGGCGGTCTCGGCGAGACCGCCCTGCCAAAACTGGCCGCCGCGTAACATCAGTAAAGAGGAAAGATTCCGGCGGGCGACACAACGTTGAGCCGCGCCCGTGCTCCCGCCGGGTTTATAAATGCCGGGAAAATCATATCATTGCCGGTATTATTATATACCGCGGTCTTGAGCCGCGCGCGGCGGCGCGGGAAATTTTTGGCGGATATTCCATGACAGAAACCACCACGGCTGTTAATCCCCCCGGCGGTTCCACCGTCACCGAGCCGGCCCGCCGCCTGCCTGTGCGCGCGCAGGTCGATGTCGCCGTCTGCGGCGGAGGGCCGGCGGGCTTTATCGCCGCGGTGGCCGCGGCGCGGGCGGGGGCCTCGGTGCTTTTGCTGGAGCGCCACGGGTTTCTCGGCGGCATGGCGACGGCGGGCATGGTCGGCCCGATGAGCAAGTTCAACCTCGGCGGCGAGCGCATCGTGGACGGCATCCCGGGGGAGTTCATCCGCGCGCTGCACGCGGCGGGCGGCGCCATCATCGACCTGCCGGGCGGAAACGTGCCCTACGATGTGGAATCCTACAAACTCGCCGCCCAGCGCATCACCCGCCGTTCGGGCGCCGGCATCCTTCTGCACGCGCTGGTCGTTGGCGCGATTGCATCGGGGGGGGAGCCGGGCCGGCTGACGCACGTGATCATCGAGACCAAGTCGGGGCGCGAGGCCGTCGCCGCGAACCAGTTTGTTGATTGCACCGGCACCGGCGACCTGGTGGCGCGGGCCTCGCTGCCCTGCGGGATGCGCAACCGGCGCGCGGGCGGCGGGCTCCAGCCGATGTCGTTGTATTTCCGGCTCGGCGGCGTGGACACGGGCAGGCTCAACGTGCTCATGGCGCGCGACGGCGCCAGGTATGCGAACCCGGAGTTGCGCGCGGTGCTGGCGGAGGAGGTGCGGGCGGGGCGCCTGCGCAATTTCGGCGGGCCGTGGGCCGTGCATGGCAGCACCATCCGCCCCGGCGAGGTGTCGGTCAACGCCACGCGCATCGCCGGCAACGCCGCCGACGCGGCGGACCTGTCCCTCGCCGAGCTTGTGCTGCGCGAGGAGGTGCCGGTCATGGTTGATAGTTTCCGCCGCCATCACAAGGCGTTCACCCATTGTCATCTGCTCGAAACGGCCGCGCAGGTCGGCATCCGCGAGACACGCGCCATCCAGGGATTGTATACCTTGACCGCCGCGGATGTCCTGGCCGCCCGTCCGTTCGCGGACTCGGTGGCGCTGGGCGGCCATCCGATCGACATGCACGGGGCGGAGGGCGGCGCGCAGAGCGTGCGGTTTCTCACCGCGCCTTATCACATACCCTATCGCACGCTGGTGCCGGAGGGTTCGGCAAATGTGCTGGTCGCGGGCGGCACGCTTTCGGCGACGCGCGAGGCGTTCGGCTCCGCCCGCGTGCAGGCGCAGTGCATGGCGCTCGGGCAGGCGGCGGGCGTGGCCGCCGCGATTTGCGCGCTGGACGGGGAGTCCGTCTCCCGGCTCGACGGCGCGGCGCTGGGCGCGAGGCTGCGGGCGGACGGGGCGCTGGTTTGACCGCCACGCTGGAATGCAATGGGGGGCGGGTAAAAGGCGAACTCCCGTTTCAACGATGGAATTTAGGATCTGATGTTACGCAGTCGGCAGATTTTGGCAGGGCGGTCTCGCCGAGACCGCCGCGAGCACCACGAGGCAAACGACGGCGGT
>JAITDF010000574.1 GCA_031282705.1 Opitutaceae bacterium
CATCGCCCCCGGCACCGGCGCCGTCGGCGCGCATACCGCCGGCACGCTCGAAATCAACGCCGCCGCGCTCGACAACACCGGCGGCAGCGTCGCCTTCATCTTCAACGGCGCCGCCGACCACGACGTCCTCGTCTTCAACTCCGCCGTCACCGGCACCACCGCCCTCGTCACCGGCGCCGCCGGCGGCGTCTCCATTGACGGCGCCGGCGTCGTCAATGGCGCCGAAATTGACATGGGCGCGCTCATCCAAAGCACCGCCGCCGGCACGCTCGTCCTCGCCACCCGCAACCTCGCCTTCGGCGGCTCCCCCGATGACCCCACGCTCGCGGGCCGCTACACCGCCGCCGACAACACCCTCCGCATCCGCCGCGACATCGGCCTCCTCCCCGGCCTCCGCGACGCCCTCTTCGCCTCCGGCTTCACCGAGGCGCTCAACAAAATCAACGACGGCGTCGGCACCGGCGCCGCCCCCGCCGACGAACTCCTCTGGCGCGCCCTCACCGCCACCGGCGCCGGCGAGACCCCGGACGCCGCGCGCCTCGTCACCGCCCTCTCGCCCGCCGCGCTCGCCTCGCTCACCGCGCTCCCCCTCGAGCACGCCCGCGCCGCCTCCGCCGCCCTCCGCGACCGCCTCGACGCCCGCCGCGCCACCGCCTCCGCGCAAGCCGCCCCGGGCAACGAGGCCTACCTGCATTTCACCGCCGGCTGGCTTGACAACAAACACGGCCTCCACGCCCCCGTCTTCGACCTCGAAACCACCGCCCTCACCCTCGGCGGCCACCGCGCCTTCGGCGAAAAACACAACCGCCTCGCCGGCCTCGCCCTCGCCCTCCACACCGGCGACGCCGACTTCCACGACGCCGCCGGCCGCGCCCGGCAAACCTCCACCCGCCTCACCGCCTACCTCGCCACCTGCATCCAGAAAACAGATGCAACCGGCGCCGGCGGCGCCCCGAAATTCTTCGCCGACCTCGCCCTCTCCGCCGGCTTCTCCGACTACGACACCACCCGCCTCGCCCGCGGCGGCGCCGGCTTCGACGCCGCCGCCACCGCCGCCACGCGCGGCAACGACCTCGCCGCCGCCCTCCGCGCCGGCTTCGAGGACCGCCTCAACGACGCCTGGGGCTGGGACCTCTGGGTCGCCCTCGACTACGCCCGCGCCCGCGTGCGCGGCTTCGATGAGCGCGGCGCCGGCGACGCCGGCACTGATGCCGCGCTCGCCGCCGCCCTCGGCGCCGGCGCCGCGCTCCGCGTCGCCTCCTTCTCCCAGGACTCGCTCCTCCTTCGCGCCGGCGCCACCCTGCGCTGGACGCCCGCCATCGCCGGCAAGCGCCCCCTCCGCCTCGCCCTCCGCGCCGTCTGCGACGGCGAATGGCTCGACGACGGCGAGACCGCCCGCATTTCCGCCCGCTTCCTCACCGGCGCCGGCGACGATTTCCGCGTGGACGCCGCCGCCCAGCCCTCGCTGCTCCGTCTCCAAATCGGCCCCGCCGCCGAGTTCGCCCTCAACGCCCGCACCGCCCTTTTCGCGAGCTGCACCTACGAGACCGCCGCCCGCCGCGCCCACCGTGCCGCTGCCGGCATCAGCGCCCGCTGGTAGCGCGCGCCCGCGCCCGCGCCGACATCAGCGCCTGCGGTGACGCCCGCGCGGTACCGGCATTTTTGGAGCGCGGCGATGGCGGAATGTCGCACTTCGCGCCCGGAACACCTGCCCGCCGAAACCGGCCCGGCCTTTGGGTCATTCGCCGCCGGCATCGGCGCCGGCGGGCGGGCGGCCGGGGAGGGCGGCGTGGGGGGCGAGGGCGGCGACGCGGCGGGCGAGGAAATAGGTCGCGCACACCCAGAAGGCGGCGAACAGACCCGCCAGCGGGAAGCCGGCCAGCGTGCCGTCGGCGCGCTCGGTGATGAGCGCGCCGGCGGTCATGTTCGCGATGGCGCCGGCGAGGTTTTGGATGGCGAAATTCATGCTCATGAAACCGCCCCGGTAGCGCGCGCCCACGGCGTTGGTCAGCATCGTCATCGCCGGCGGAAAGCGCGAGGACATGGCGATGCCGAAGGCCGTGCTCGCCAGAATCGCCAGCGGCAGCGGCACCGGCGGCAAGTTCGTCAGCGTGAAGACGGCGGCGAGGCTGCCCAAGGTGAAGACGCCGAGCAGGCGCACCTTGTTGTGCCGGTCAACCAGCCGCCCGACGAGCGGCGTGGTGAAGAATTGCACGGCGCCGGTGACGAGGTAGAGCCAGACAATGCTGGCGCGCGGGATGCCGACGTTGGCCACCATGTGGGGCGCGATGAACGGGAAAATCGAGCCGCCCGCGAGCACGAGCGAGGCCGTGAGCCAGAAGCCGCGCAGGTGCAGCGGGTGCGTGAGGATGGCGCGCATTTGCGCGAGCGGGCCGAGGGCGGCGCCGGCGCCGGCGGGCGGGCGGATGGAGGGCAGCACGCGCGCGCCGAGCAGCAGCACGGGCACGCTCGCGCCGAAGATGAGCAGGAACGTGGCGTGCCAGCCGAAATGCTCCGCGAGCACGAGGCCGAGCGGCAGGCCGAGCACCTGCGCGACGGGGAACGCGACGGCGACGACTGCCATCGCGCGCCCGCGGCGCTCGGGCGGGATGAAGTCGGCCACCATCGCCACGACGAGCGAGCTGGAGAGGCCGCCGCACGCGCCGGCGATGAAGCGCGCCGCCATGAGCGCGCCGGGGCCGGGCGCGAGCGCGCACGCGAGCGTGGCCGCGCAAAAGCCGGCGTAGCACGCGAGCATGGCGCGCTTGCGGTTGAGCCGGTCGAGAAACGCGCCGCCCGCCAGCCCGGAGAGCGCGGCGGCCAGGCCGTAGATGGCGACGAGGCGGCCGAATTGCGCGGGGTTGATGGAGAAGACGTCCATCAGATACGGCCCGAGCGGGGTCATGACCATGAAGTCGAGCACGTGCGTGAACTGCACGGCGGCGAGCATGGCGAGCGTGAGGCGTTCGTTGACAGGTTTCCCGTTGGGCAGCGTGGCCGGCGTGAATGACATGGCGGACCTGCCAGAATGCCCCGCCTGTGCGCGCCGGCGCCAGCCCTTATTTTCCCCCCGTAAAAATCGTTCCCGTTCTCTCCTTCTCCCGCCTCTTTATTCTTTCTCTTTATCTTTATCTTTCTCCCTGCCCCCTGACGAAAGACGAACGACGAAAGACAAAGGACGAAGGACGTCCGACGACCGAAAACGAGGAACGATGCCGGCGGCGGCGCGGCGGGGATGCCGGCGGCGCGTCGGCGGGGATGCGGGCAAAAATCAGCCGGCGCGCATTTTTATCGGCGCCGGCGGGAGCCAGGGGAGCGCGCCGGGGTTTTTCATGGGGCGGGAGTGGATTTTCCCGTCGGCGCCGAGCGCGTAGAGGGTCTTGAAATCCGGGCCGCCGAAGCAGAGCGAGATGGCGGCGGCCCCGCCGGGCAGCGGCAGGATGGCGGCGGTGCGTCCGTTGGCGTCGAGGATTTGCACGCCGAGGGTGGTGGCGACGTGGAGGTAGCCCATGTCGGACGCCTCGGCGGCGGCGTCGAGCGCGCCGGCGCCGTCGGCGTCGTCGGGTTTGTGGAGGACGTAGAAACTTTGGCCGAAGGCGAGCGTGCCGTCTGTCTCGACGCGAAAACTTTGGCCGCGGGTGGTGCCGCCCTCAAAGGCGGCGAGCCAGTTGCCGTCGCCGGTGAGGGCGAGGATGTGCCGCGTGCCGCGTTCCACCAATCTGCGCACGGTTATTTCTCGCGCGGGTTCGTTTTTGCGAAAAAGGGTGATTTCATTGCCGCCTGCCGGCGCCGCGTAGATGTCGCCGCGCGGCGTGGCGAGGACGAAGGTGCTGTCGGGAGTGTAGCCGAATGTGCGTTTTGGCGTCAATTCCGTGCGCGTGCCGTCGGGAGCGATGTGTTCGATGGTGTCTTTTTTATTGAGCGGGTGCTCGCCCTTCGGAACTGTCACCCCGACAATTCTGCCGGCACCGACGCTGTCAAATGCGAGGAGTTTTTCACGCGTTCCTTCCGGCTCCCACGAGCCCTCGTCGGCGCGGCGGTAATAATTCCAAAATGCCTTCGGCATCGTCTTCGGATCGCCAGTCATATAGACTTTGTCCGGCTGCAAATCCGGGCGAATAACATAAAACACCGACGTCCATAAACGGCCGTCCTTGTCCGCGCGGATGTTTGCAAAATCGCCTGCCGTGATTTTGCCCCATTCGTGGTCGCGCGGGAGTTCGCCGAGGAGTTGCCAGGGG
>JAITDF010000598.1 GCA_031282705.1 Opitutaceae bacterium
CCAGAAGGACTGGATATTCCTGGCGCGCACCAGTTATATCGTCACGGACGCCGATTCCGCCTTCATATTCATGACCGCGCGGGAAAAACAGAAGGACGAAAAAACGAGAAAACGCAACCGCTCGCAGACATGGCGGACGGACGATGGCGGAAGAACTTTCAAATACGTCTCGCCATTTGGCGAAGCCGATAAGTTCAAAGATGTCGGTGAGAAATACGATGCCTATTCCATCATGCCTTCCGCCGTGCGCCTGGGCGAGGGGCACTATGTGTGCGCGGTGCGGGAGCTGATCCGCCGCGAGAAATGGGTCCGAATATACGAATCCAGGGATTCCTGCCGGTCATGGAAGCCCATTGGCGACATTGCAAAAGGGGCGCACAACCCCGCCGCCCTGGTGTCGCTCGGCGGCTTGCGCATCGCCGCGATATACGGTTCGCGCCAGAGCGGCCCGCTGGGCATTTATGGATGCATCAGCGATGACGGCGGCAGGACGTGGAAAAAACCGGTCGCGCTGAGGCAGGACGCGTCGGCGTGGGACTTTGGCTATCCGGTGGCCACGGTGAGGCCGGACGGGGCAGTCGTGACTGTTTACTATATGACGACCAGACAGAATCCGCAGCAGCACATCGCCGCGACCATCTGGAAGCCAGGCCCGTCGGGAAAGCAAAAGGCGGTTCAATGATTTTATACAAATGAAACACATGCAAATCCGGGCTTTTGCCTTTTTAGTAATCGCCGCGGCCGGCACCATGCACGCCCAGGTTGCGGGATATAAAAGCGACAAATTTGATACTTTCGAAAAAGGAGTATCCGCGGCCTCACGCATCCACGCGGGGGAAATTTTTGTCGATCCAACGGCGCCCCTGGAGGCGCGCGTGGATGATCTGCTGGGCCGCCTGACTCAGGAGGAAAAGGCTTCATTGATCCACGGCTGCTCCATCTTGGAATACGGTGAGCTGCCCCGCCTGAACATCCCGGGCATCGGCATGGCCGACGGTCCCGTGGGCGTGCGCGGACCGGCGGCGACCAAGTTTCCCAGCGGCATTTCAATGGCGTCAACATGGGATGCGGATTTGATTCGCGAGGTGGGCCGCGCGCTTGGACGCGAAAATCTGGCTGCGGGAAACCGGGTTTTTCTCGCGCCTTGCGGCGACATCATGCGCACGCCGCTGGGCGGGCGCACGTTTGAGGGTTTTGGCGAGGACCCGTGGCTGATAGGCACGATCACCGTTAACTACATACAAGGTGTCCAGGGGATGGGCGTGGCCGCCTGCGTAAAGCCCGTGGCTGCCAACAGTCAGGAAAAATGGCGGCGCAGCATCGACGTGAGGGTTTCGGAACGCGCGCTGCGGGAAATCTACCTCGCCGGCTTTGAACGCGCAGTCAAGGAAGGCGGCGCGTGGTCGGTGATGGGTGCTTACAACAAAATAAACGGCGAGTGGTCCTGCCATCACGACCGGATGCTTAACGGGATGCTCAAGGACGAATGGGGATTCGATGGCGCTGTAATAACCGACTGGGGCGCATGGAAAGATACGGCAGGCGCAATCAATGGCGGCAGCACGATCGAAATGCCCGCCCCCAAGCCCGGCAAGGGCGCGGGCGCCACATTGCGCCTGCTGGCGGAAAATAAAATTGACAAAGCCCGCTACGAGGACGCGGTGCGGCGCAATGCGCGCCTCCTCATTCGCTGCGGCATCGTCGATCCCCGCCGGAAAGACCGCGCCGCCATCAGCACGCCGGAACATCAGGCGCTCGCACGCAAGGTCGCCGAGGAATCGATCGTGTTGCTCAAAAATCAAAACGGCCTGCTGCCGCTGGACATGTCAGCGATCAAGAGCATTGCGGTTATAGGACCCAATGCGGACTGGAAACTCACCCGAACCAATTATCGCGATTCCGGTGGAAGCGCCTCCGTTTTTCCACCGTATGAAATCACGCCGCTGGCGGGTTTGCGTGCCAAGGTCGCCGGCCGGCTGGCGGTCCATTTTGCCGAGGGGTATTCATATGAAGCCGGCGCTGCCGCCTCCTTCGAGGAGGGCAAGGCGGCGGCGATCGAGGCCGCGCGTTCCAGCGATGTCGCAATCGTGTTTGCCGGCACAAACCACACCTATGACCGCGAGGCCACCGGCAACGTCCGGCCCGAAGAGGCGGACAAGCCGGACCTCGGCTTGATCGGACCGCAACCCGAACTCATCCGCGCCGTGGCTGCCGCGAACCCGCGCACGATTGTTGTTTTAATCAACGGCGCTCCCGTGACCATGACCCAATGGCTCGACCAAGTCCCCAGCGTGCTGGAGGCGTGGTTTCCCGGCATGGAAGGAGGCCGCGCCATTGCCAATGTCCTGTTCGGCGACGTGAACCCCAGCGGAAAACTACCCGTCACGCTCGGGAAAAAACTCACCGATTGGAAAGTGCACACGCTTGGCCCGGACGGTTACCCGGGAACGGGAAAAAATGGTCATGTCAAATATGATGACGGCATATGGATCGGCTACCGCTGGTTCGACCGCGCCCGCATTGAACCGGAATTCCCTTTCGGCCACGGGCTGAGTTACACGACCTTTAACTACACAAACATCAAAATACGGAAGCAGGACGCCGGCTGGACCGTATTTTTTTATATAACAAATGCCGGAATGCGGGCCGGCGCCGAGGTCGTGCAATTATACGTGCAGCCCGTCAGCTCCAAGATCGAACGTCCATTTCGCGAATTGAAAGGCTGCGCCAAGGTCAGGCTGTCGCCCGGTGAAACCAAGAATGTTGAAATCACCGTGACGCCATCGCATCTGCGCCACTGGGACGGGCACGCCGGCAAATGGGTCATTGAAAGTGGTGACTATTTGATCGCAATCGGGGCATCGTCCCGGGACATGCGCCTCCAAATTCCAATCAAGGTCGAATAGCCATCAGCAACAACCCGGCATGACATCCAACAAGCAAAGGACGGCGTTTATCATCGCGGCATTCGCAACCAGCCTGGCAATCAGCATCGTCTCCCCGGCGAAACCCGGCGGCGACATTGAGCATATAATCGTCTCCCACTCATCCGGAGAATTCGCCGGATGGCCGGCCAACGAAGGCTGCTGGGCATGGGGCGATGAGATTCTCGCGGGCTACACCGTCGGGCGCTATAAAGATCGCGGCACGCTGCACAGCATCGACCCCGAGGGCCCGGAACAGCTTTGCTTCTCGCGCAGCCTCGACGGCGGGCGCACATGGGCGCGCGAAACATCGGTCGATGCCCGCGCCTTTCGCAAACCCGCCGAAGGCGAAAGCCGGGCGCCCGGCGTTCCGGCCAATATTGATTTCCAAAGCGACACCTTCGCCCTGAAGCTGCGCTACGACCGTTTCCATCTCTCCATGAACAGGGGAAAATCCTGGTCCGGCCCCCGCGCCCTGCCCGCCTTCGGCGATCCCTCGCTCGTGGCAAGGAGCAATTATATAATCACAGGCCGGGATTCCGCGCTGGTATTTCTCACCTCGTCGCCAGTCGTCGCGCCCGGGCGCCGGGGCAGATCGTTTGTCGCCGCCATGCGCGATGGCGGACGCCATTTTGAGTTCATATCGTGGATAGGGAGCGATCCGGGGGAGGGCCTCCCCGAACGCGAATGGCCGGCTTTTTCCACGATGCCCGCTGCCGTGCAAATCGCGCCGGGGCATTTCGTCTGTGCATTGCGCCAGCGCGTCAACAAACGCAAATGGACGGATATTTACGAATCCAAGGACAATGCGCGCACATGGCGGCATATCAGCGTGCTGGAAAAAGGCGCGGCGAATCCCGCCGCGATGGTGCATTTGGGAGGCGGGAAGCTGGCGGCCGTCTATGGCTGGCGCAACAAACCCTACGGGATTCGTGCTAAAATCAGCACGGATGCAGGCAGGACGTGGGGCGGCGAGAACATATTGCGCAAGGACGGACGCACTTGGGACCTGGGTTATCCGCGCACCGTGCTTCGCGCGGACGGGGCGGTTGTCGTGCTCTATTATTTTACCACCGAAGAACGGCCCGAACAGCATATAGCCGCGACGATTTGGAACCCCGGAATAGAATGATGCCTTGTCCCTCTTGCGCCTGACTTGAAAGTCTGCATTGCGCGCAGGGCCGCGCAACGTCAGATATGGAGGGAGTTTTTTTTCAACGAATTTCCTTGCCTTGTCGCCATGCAAAGGCCTTTCTGCCATTCGCAAGATGAAAAATAAAATGCAGGCAAATCGAAAGGGTTGGCCGGCATGTGTTAGTTTTGTTCCGATAAATTGATTGATATATAGACATTGAAAAATAAAATTCATAAAAATCAACGAACATGACCTGCCCCTTCATGCCTGCCAACGCCGCTCCCGCGGGCATCCGGCTGAACCGGAAACAAAACTCCGCCCCAAACATCGGGCCTGCGGACCGCGAACCGGCCCGGAAAGCCAGCCGGCGGACACGCGCCCCCGCCCTCCACATCATCACAATACAATGAAACCCAATCACATTTTCCTCATCCGCCACGGAGAGTCGCAGGCCAACGTCGATCCATCCGTATATGAAACCACACCCGACCACAAAATCGAGCTGACCGGCCTGGGACAAAAACAAGCCGTTCAGGCCGGACAACGCCTGCGCAATATCATCAAGGGCAAAACCGCCATCTATTGCTCGCCATTCCAGCGCACCCGGCAAACCCTCGAATATCTCCTGGCCGGCTTCGGATCCGCCAAAAAACAAATCACGCGCATACGCGAGGACCCGCGGTTGCGCGAACAGGAATGGGGCCACCTCCGCCTCCTCGCCGAAATTGGCCGCATAGAAAAAGAACGCCACGCCTTTGGAACTTTTTACTACCGCATTCCCGATGGGGAGTCCGGCGCGGATGTCTATGACCGCTGCACCGGTGTCCTTGACTCCCTCTACCGGGATTTCAAAAAACCGGGATTCCCTCCCAATGCAATCATCGTAAGCCACGGGCTCACCATCCGCCTGCTCCTGATGCGCTGGCTGCATTGGACCGTCGAGGAATTTGAGGAAAAAAGAGGCCCCGAAAACTGTGAAATCTTCCACCTTCTTCTTTCAAAAAACGGACATTACCGGCTCGAAAAACCGTTTCCCACACGGACATGCCCTTGATCATCAGCCGGGCGTCCGGTGGCCGCCGTGAGCGCCCCCGCTCACCCGATATCATGAGAGTCTTTTTTGGAATTTTTGGTTCACTGCTTATATAGAGACGCAAAGACGGGGATGCCGCAATCATGGGTTCCAACCTATTCATGATTATTGATTAACAAAATTCTTGCGATTTTTATTTTTCCAATCCTTCTGTCCTTTGCATCCTTCGAGGTTGATTTTCAAAACCTTCCTCGCAAACGCACGCAGCCCAATGCCCGCAGCCCGCCAACACCCGCCGGTCAGCCACGCGCCCGACCTCGATCTCTCGTGACGATGGACGCCGCCGGCCTGCGCGTGACGCCCGCCGGCGCGCCGCTGCTGCGCGTGGTCGCCATGCGCTTCGACGCCACGCTTCCCGCCGCCCCCGCCCGCCGGCACGCGATGGTGATTTAAGGAGTTTATGTTACGCGGCAGCGTCCGTTCTCTTTCCTCTTTCTCTTTCGGGAACCTCTAAAAATCATTTTGAACAGAAGGAAACAAAGGGAACGAAGATAAACAAAGAAAACCTTGGTTTAACGGTCAGCTTGAAATTGTTTAACAACTAATGTTACGCGGCGGCGCCCGTGCCCTTGGAGGGACGGCCTCCGTGCCGTCCGAGCCGCGGTAGCTCGGAGGCCAAGCCCCAAACGCTTCCGCGTAACATCAGTTATTAGGATC